>CAMAPJ010000010.1 GCA_945860085.1 Synechococcus sp. UW140
GAGAACGGGGAAGGTGTGCTCCGAGTGGAGCGGTAAGTAGGACAAGGGCAGGACGGGAACCCGTCTGGCCTTTGCCTGCGTCACTGTAACAGAAGATTGCGGTAGGTGAGGAAAGGTTGAGCGGATTGGGTGGCGGGGGTGCCAGGGCCAAGACGAAACCCCGCGTCCAGCCCGATCCAGGCCCTAGAGCGCAGCGCGCATCCGGGCCAGGCGCTGGCGGGCCCAAGCCCCGCTAGCCCAAACCCTTGGAACGGGGCCAGCAGCCTGGTTTCCCCCTGCGCCCGACTGCCGCCCACGGGTCGAGCGCACCAGGGTTGAAGTGCCCCAAAAGGGCCCCAGGGTTGAGGTCACAAAGCTTGAGGGCCGCAAAGCTGAGAGCCCCAGCGCCTACGCCTTCAGGGTTGACTGGGATGGCCCTCAAGCGGGATGGAGTCGTGACACGGATTGATGGGCAGGGCCTTGGGCTTGGCAGGCTTCCCCTGGCGGCTCTGCTGGCTGCCAGTCTGCTGTTGGCGGCCTGCCAGAAAGGCCCGTCGCCTGAGAGTCAGCGGCTCGACCAACTGCAGCTGCGGGTCGATCAACTGGAAAAGCGCCTCAACCTCTCCCGGTCCAGCGACCCCGGGGATCGGGCCGGCAAACCACCCGCCGGCGTGGTGAAGTCGCTCACCTTCCGCATGGGCTCGCAAGACGATCGGCTGCGGATCTACTGGGCCGATGGCAGCACCAGCGACCTGCCCTGCACCAAGGAACAGGGCACCTGGGCCTGCGGCTAAGCCCCAGCCCCCCCCAGCCCACTTAGACAACCGTGGAATTGACCAGCACAAGCAGACGGTCCCTGTTCTGAGGCATTCCTGGCCACCCATGCCAGAGCTTGTGAAGGGACCTTGCCAGGGCCTGGGGGCGACCTAGAAAGACGGTCCCTGCGACCGCCGCGCCCATGTCACGCCGCCTCCTTGCCCTGGCCACCGGATTGGGTCTGCTAGCAGGCCCCCTCGCCCTGACCCCCAGGCCAGCCCAGGCCCAGGTCGATGCCGAGGTCAGTTTTTCCCGGGTTCGGGCCGTGAACCTGGCCCGGGATACGGCGGTGACTCTTAATGGCGGCCTGTCCGTCTACCGGCCGGCCAACTGCATGTTTGACACCAGCCTGGGCGGGGGGCCCTGCCTGATCCGCCGCGACGACCAGGGCTTCCTGTTCCGCTTCCTCGGCGGCGCCCCCGGCTGGCAGCAGCTGGGCCTGCAACCGAATTGGGACACCGAGATCCTGGTGTCGCCCGATGGCCGCCAGGTGGTGCAGGTGGTGTTCAACCAGCCCCCAGGCAGACGCTGAGGAACGCGCGGCCTGCCTGGCTTGAGACCAGCCCAGGCAGGCCGCACAGCAAGCCAGCAGGCGAGCAAGCCTTGAATTAAGCCAGCAAGCCTTCAATCAAGCCAGCAAGTCGGCCAGGGCCTCGGTCCAGCTCGGATCACAGGCGAGCCGTTGCCGCTCGGTGAGGCTGAAGGCGATCCCTTTTTCCCCGTAGGCCGCTTCGTTGATGAACACCGGCCAGCGGCGAGCTGCAGACCGCTCGCCCTGGTCCGCGTGCAGATCACCTAGGCGGAGCCTGGAGCCATCGGCCAGGGCAAAGATCGGATCACCCACGCCCAGGGACTGCCAATCGCGGCCCTGGAGGCTGGGATCGAGGGTGGCGATGGCATCGCCACCGGCGTTTCGGGGTAGATCGATGCTGCCGCAATGGCGGTGCACGATCAGGGAGGCCGGCAGCCGCAACCGGCCGACGCGGGCCTCGGCCAGGCTGGCCAGGGCCGCCTCTAGGGACAGCTGGCTCTGCAGGCAGATCGACGCCGTCACCAGCCCCTGGGCGACGGGTCCCACCTCAATCACCAGGCCGCAGGGCCAGCGCTCTACCAAATAGCCCACCTGGAAGGCATCCGCCTCATGCAGATAGATCGGCAGGCCGAGGCGGTGCTGGATGGCTGCCGCTAGGGCCAGGTCGGCGGGACGGCGCCCGTAGACCACCAGGGAATTGCCCATGGCGGCGGTGGTGCTGTGCAGATCCAGGGCCACCGGGCAGGCGGCCGGGCCGCCGGGACCAAAGCGCTCCAGCAACTGCCGCGCCCGTTGCACCTCCACCCCTTGCTGGCTGGGATCAGCCAGCAGCTCTGGCAGGAAGCTGCGGTTGAGGTCGCGCTCGATGTAACGGCGTTGGGCGGCAAAGGCTTCGGGATTGCCGATCTCAAGTTGTACGTCAAGGCCATGGCGCTGCAACAGCTCGGGCCGCTGGCGCCACTGCTGCAGCAACCAGGGGGCATTGCGCTCATTGCCATGGGTGCCGGCCACCACCAGCACCCGGGGAGCCCCCGTCATCTCGCCCTGCGTTGCTCCCGATCCGGCCATTTGCTGCGTCCAGGCGCCACCTGTGCGCCAGCCTGACAGCCATTCCCGAATGCGCCTCAGCGATGGCAATCCCTGCTTGCGTGGTGGCCACGGCCCGGGCGACCTGGCACTGGCAATGGCTGCGACTGATGGCCGGCCTGGGGCCAGCCGACGCCGAGGGCAACTACCGGCGTCCCGCCGGGGCCTTCACCGTCTGTCCGCCCCTGCCGGCCACGGCCGGCGATCAGGGCGGCCATGTGTTGATCGTTGGGCGTAGCTGCCCCTGGGCCCACCGGGCCCGGTTGGTGTGGAGCCTGCGCCAACTCCAAGGCACCATTGAGCTGCTGGTGGTGGAGCCGGACCCCCAGGCGGGCCGCTGGCGCTTCGTGACGCCCTTCCAGGGCTGCAGCACCTTGCTGGAGCTCTACCGGCTGGCCGGCGCCGATCCCCGCCAGCGGGCCACGGTGCCGGTGCTGTTCAGCCGCAGCGACCAGCGGATTGTGGTGGGCGAGAGTGCCCGGCTGATCGAGCTGCTCAACGACTGGCCCGCCCCCGCAGGCGCCCTGAATCTGCAGAGCGAGGCCTCGAAAGCGACCTGCGACCAGTGGCGCCAGCGGTTTCAGCAGGCTGTCAACGATGGCGTCTATCGCTGCGGCTTTGCCCGCAGCCAGGGCGCCTACGACAGGGCCGAATCCGACCTGTTTGCGGCCCTAGGGGAGGCGGAAACGGCCTTGGCAGGGGGCGGACCCTGGCTGTGCGGCAACGAACTCACCCTGGCAGATGTGCAACTGTTCGCCACCTTGATCCGCTGGGAGCTGGTTTACGCGCCCCTATTCGGCTGCAGCCGTGAGCCCCTCTGGCGGCTGGCCCATCTCTGGGCCTGGCGGGCCCGCCTCTTCGCCCTGCCCGGCGTGGCTGACAGCTGCGATGGCGAGGCCTGGCGCCGCGACTATTTCGGCGCCCTCTTCCCCTTGCATCCCTCCGGCATTGTCCCGGCCGGCCCAGATCTGGCCAGACTGGTGCAAGCAATCCCCCTGCGATGAGCGATCCTGTTTTTGAGGGCGTCTACGGCCCCTTCAGCATCACAGAGCAGGACCGGCGCGAGGTGCTCGGCTACCGGCTGGGCCTGCTCACCGCCGCCATCGCCCAGGCCGCCCTGCTGGCCCAGTGGCACTGGGTTGGACCGGAGGCCCTCTGGCCCTGGCTGCTGCCCCTGGCCGCCGGCCTGGGCCTGGCCTTGCGCTGGATTCACATCTACCTGCGCTCCCTGCACCGGGCCCTGCAGCTGTTCTGGCTGGTCGGCTGCTTGGGCTTCGCCGCCCTGGCCTGGGCCAGCGGACCTGGTGCCATGGCCACCAGATTGGCGGCCGATGGGCGCTGGATCTGGGCGATCGGGCCCTTTTTCGCCGCCCTGGCGGGCATCGGCTTCAAGGAGTTCTTCTGTTTCCGCCGGCCCGAAGCGATCGGCGTGACCCTGCTGCTGCCCCTGGCCCTGGTCGGCCACCTCAGCGGCCTGCTGAGCAACTCAGCTTGCGGCAGCCTGCTGGCCTTAGAGGCCGCCCTACTGCTGGTGCTCACCCTGCGCAAATTCCCGATGGAGGCCGCGGCCGACGTGGGCGATAAGAGTGTGTTTGCTTATCTAGATGGCCAACGCCAACCCTCCAACGCGTGAGTTTGATCAGCCTGCTGGGGGTGCGCAAGGACTTCGGCATCCGCACCCTTTTTGACGACCTGACCCTGCATGTGGGTGAGAAGGAACGCCTGGGGCTGATCGGCCCCAACGGCGCCGGCAAATCCACCCTGATGCGCCTGCTGGCGGGGCTTGAGCCCCCTGGCGGCGGCGAACGGCGCACCCTGCCCCAGGCCCGGATCGTGCTGGTGAACCAGGAGCCGGAGATGGATCCGGAGCGCACGGTGCTGGAGCAGGTGTTTGCCGAAAGCGGCGAAAAAATGCAGCTGCTGCAGCGCTATACGGCCGTGAGCGACGCCCTGGCCCACGCCAGCGACAACGAGGCCTGCACCGAGGCCCTGCTCGCCGAACTGGGCAGCCTTAATGAGCGCATGGACCAGAGCCAGGCCTGGGGCCTGGAGCAGCAGATCCGGGAAGTGCTCGATCGGCTCGGCATCCAGGACACCCAGCGCCGGGTCGGCGACCTCTCGGGCGGTTACCGCAAACGGCTCGCCCTGGCCTCGGCCCTAGTGGCCGACCCCGATGTGCTGCTGCTCGACGAGCCCACCAACCACCTCGATGCCGACTGCATCCAGTGGTTGCAGGGTTACCTGGGTCGCTTCAGCGGCGCCCTGGTGTTGATCACCCACGACCGCTACGTGCTCGACCAGGTGACCCAGCGGATCGTCGAAGTGGACCGGGGTGAGGCCCAGAGCTACGCCGGCAACTACGCCTATTACCTGGCGCGCAAAGCCGAACAGGAGGCTTCAGCCCAGGCGAGCGAGGCCAAATTCAAGGGGGCCCTGCGCCGCGAGCTGGAGTGGCTGAGCAAGGGCCCCAAGGCCCGCAGCACCACGCAGAAGGCCCGCATCCAGAGGATCGAGGCCATGCAGGAGGCGCCGCGGCGCCAGGTCAAGGGCCAGGTGAGCCTGGCTAGTAACCAGCGGCGCCTGGGCAAGCGGGCGATCGAAGCCGAAGATCTGGCCGTCTGGGCCACCGATGCCGCCCACGCCTCAGGCGCCGAACCCCTGCTGCGGAACTTCAGCTACGACTTCAGCCCCGAAGATCGCATCGGCATCATTGGCCCCAACGGCTCGGGTAAATCCACCCTGCTGGATCTGATCGCCGGCCGGCGCCTGCCCCATGGCGGCCGGATCGAGCTGGGCGCCACGGTGAAACTGGCCTACTTCGACCAGCACAGCGAAAGCCTGCTGGGGGAGGCCGGCACCGCCAGCGGCAAGCTGCTCGATAAGAAGGTGATTGATGTGGTCAAGGAGGCCGCCAGCACGGTCGAGGTGGAGGGCAGCCAGCTCAGTGCCTCCCAACTGCTGGAGCGCTTCTTGTTCCCACCGGCCCAGCAGCACCAGCCGGTACGCAAACTCTCCGGCGGCGAGCGGCGGCGGCTTTACCTCTGCCGGCTACTGATCGAGGCTCCCAATGTGTTGCTGCTGGATGAACCCACCAACGACCTGGACGTTCAGACCCTGACGGTGCTGGAAGACTTCCTGGAGGATTTTCGCGGCTGTGTGGTGGTGGTGTCCCACGACCGCTACTTCCTCGATCGCACCGTGGATCGGCTGTTCAGCTTCGAGAACAGCGAACTACATCGCTTTGAGGGCAACTACAGCGCCTACCTAGAGCGCCAGGCCGCCCTGGCCAGCCCGAAAGGCCCTGTCGTCGGCGTAAAAGCTCCGGCGGCCGTTGCAGCCGCATCCCCAGCCGAACCGCCAGCGCCCCTGCCCCGCTCAACGGCAGCGGCCAAGCCGGTGCGCAAACGCAGCTTCAAGGAAAGCCGCGAACTGGGCGACCTGGAACACCAGCTGCCCGACTGGGGCAACCAGCGCAGCGGCCTTGAGGCCCAGTTGGCGGCGGGCGGGGCCGACTACGCGGCCCTCGAAGGCCTCACCCAGCAGCTCGGAGAGCTGCTGGAGCGCATCCACCGCGGCGAGGAACGCTGGTTGGAGCTCAGCGAGCTCGCCGGCTGACGCGGTCCTCGACGGGGATGGGCTGATCGCCTGCAGGCCTGGGTCCAGCCCTGGCAGGCGATCAGGAGCTGGCCACAAAGGTCCCGTCCGCCCGCCAGGGCTGGCCTAGCCCCCGTAAGGTGTGGGCGACGATGAGCGGCCTGAGTTCTCCGGCCTCCTCCATGAAAACCATCGACGAACACATTCAGAAGGACCAGAGCGAGATCGAGGTCGCCAAAGCCGACGGCAACGACGGCAAGGTGCGCCACCTCGAAGAGGAGCTCAAGGGTCTGCAGGAATACAAGGCCCACCATCCCGAAGACGCCCACGACCCCAGCCCCCTTGAGGTCTATTGCGATCTCAACCCCGAAGCGGCCGAGTGCCGCATCTATGACGACTGAACCTTGAGGCCATTTCCAGGATGGGATTGGTAGGGCTTAAATCCTGCCAACTCGAGGTCATTTGATCAATGCTGATCAAATGACCTCGAGTTAAATCAATGACTTCCTGGCCCGGCCAGGGAGTCTTTTTTGTTTTTCGGATTGCTTGGCGGATTATTGCCAGGAAGGGTGTGACCGGGAAGCCAGAGCTTTGGCGACTGGCTTCCCGGTCCGCTGGGTTAGCGCCCTCAGATCCCAAGCTCCTGCCAGACCCGGGCGAGAAGCTGGTCGAGGCCTTTTGACGTGGCTGCCGAGATCAGCAGGATCGGGGCTGGACACTGCTCCTGCACCCGACTGGCCAGGTCGTCGAGCTCCTCAGCCAGGAGCAGCTCGATCTTGTTGATCGCCACAACCCGGGGCCGCTCCGGCAGGCCATGGCCATAGGCGGCAAGCTCGGCCTCGACCACCCCCAGATCGGCGACGGGATCCTCAGCGCCGGCATCGACCAGGTGGACCAGCAAGCGGGTCCGCTCGATGTGGCGCAGGAAATCGTGGCCCAGCCCGGCCCCCTGGGCCGCCCCGGCGATCAAGCCCGGAATGTCGGCAAAGACCGTGCCATCGCCGCTGGGACGTCGCACGACGCCCAGGTTAGGCACCAGGGTGGTGAAGGGATAGTCGGCAATTTTGGGCCGGGCCGCCGACAAGACCGAAATCAGGGTGCTCTTGCCCGCATTGGGCAGGCCGATGATGCCAACTTCAGCCAGGAGCTTGAGCTCCAGCTGCAGCAGCCATTCCTCGCCGTCCTTACCCTCAGTGAATTTCTCCGGGGCCCGGTTGCGGTTGCTCAGGTAGTGGGCATTGCCCAGGCCGCCGCGGCCGCCGGCGGCCGCCAGCAGGCGCTGGCCCTTTTCGGTGAGATCACCCAGCAGGATGTTGGTGCGTCGATCGCGCACCTCCGTGCCCAGGGGCACCTTGATGACCAGGGAATCACCGCCGGCCCCACTGCAGCGGTTGGGGCCGCCGCGGCGGCCCTCCTGGGCGTCAAACGAACGCCGGTATTTGAAATCGAGCAGGGTCTGCAGGTTGGGGTCGGCCTCAAACCAGACATCACCGCCCCGGCCGCCGTCGCCCCCGGAGGGGCCCCCGGCGGGCACATATTTTTCCCGCCGAAACGCCACGATGCCGTCGCCACCGCGGCCGGCGTTCACGGCGATGCGGGCTTGGTCAATGAACTGCAATAGGGAAAGTCGAGGGATGGGCACTCCGAAGCCCAACCCTAGGATCGAGCCGTCGCAGGGCTGGTTTTGGCAGAGGTTCGCTTCCAGCGGGTGAGCAAGACCTACCCGCCCCGGCGGGGTGCGGCCCCGGTTGAGGTGCTACGGGACCTGGATCTGACCATCAGCGATGGCGAATTTCTGGTTCTGGTGGGTCCCTCGGGCTGCGGCAAGAGCACCTTGTTGCGCCTGCTCGCCGGCCTGGAAAGCCCCAGCGCCGGCGAGCTGTTCGTAGGCAATCGCTGCGTCACCGGGCTGCGGCCAGCCCAGCGGGATGTGGCGATGGTGTTCCAGAGCTACGCCCTTTACCCCCACCTCAGCGTGGCCGACAACATCGGCTTCGGCCTGCGGCGCCAACGCCAGCGCAGCCCCCTGCAGGAACTAGCCGATGGCCTACACCGGGCCAGCCGCGGCTTACCGCGGGGACTGCGCTTCCCCTCCCGCCGCGAAAAGCGCATCGAGGCCCTGATCCAGCAGGTGGCCGAAACCCTGGAACTGGGGGCCCTGCTCGATCGCCTGCCCAAGGAACTCTCCGGCGGCCAGAAGCAGCGGGTAGCCCTGGGTCGGGCGATCGCCCGCCAGCCGGCCGTGTTCCTGATGGATGAACCGCTCAGCAACCTCGATGCCAAGTTGCGCGGCGGCACCCGCAGCCAGATCGTCGAGCTGCAGCGCCGCCTCGGCACCACCACCATTTCTGTGACCCACGACCAGGTGGAGGCCATGACCATGGGCCACCGGATTGCGGTGCTCAACCGGGGCCAACTGCAGCAGCTCGGCACGCCCCTCGAGCTCTATCGCTGGCCCGCCAACACCTTCGTGGCCCAATTCATCGGCAGCCCGGCCATGAACCTGCTGCCCGTGAGCGCCGCCGGCGGCGCCCAGCTGCAGCTGGAGGGGCGCCGCTTCCTGGTGGAAGGCCCCATGGGTACGGCCCTGGCCCAGTGGCAGGAGCGGGGCAACCCGGACGCCCTCACCGCCGGCCTGCGGCCCGAGCACCTGCGGCTCGGGCCCGCCACCAACCGCAATCTCGTGGCTGAAGTGACCCACTGCGAGGCCCTGGGCAATGAACAGCTGGTGAGTTGCCGGCTGCTGGATGGCAGCCATCTGGTCCAGGTGCGGGCCGAACCCGACCAGACCCTGGTCCCAGGCCAAACCGTGCACCTGGAGGTGCAGGCCGAGGGCTGGCGCCTGTTTGATGGCTCCGGCCTGGCCCTGCCCCAGCTGGCCAGGCCGGCGCCGACGGGTCCGGAGCCCGTGCTGCCCAAGCTGGGCTGAGGCGCCCCTGGGGCTGAACGGGCCCGCCGGCTCAGCCAGAGCTCATTTCACCCAAACGACGCTGCAACCAGGGCCGCCATCGCCCTGGTCGGCGTCGCTAACCCGCTCCACGTAGGGCACGGTGGCCAGCCAGTCGCGCAGGCCGCGCTTGAGCTTGCCGGTGCCGATGCCATGGATCACCCAGAGGGGGCCATTGGCGTTGCGCAGCCGTTCCTCCAGGGTCGATTCGGCTTCATGCACCCGCATTCCCCGGACATCCACCGTGTTGCCCTCGGTGCGCACCTGGGGCCCCCTGCTGGCGGGATTGCGGCGGCTGCGCACCTGCACGATCGGCTGGGGCGGTTCGGGCGGCGCCGGCTTTTCGCCCTGGAGCCCCTCGATCGACGCCAGTTCCACTGTTAGGCGCAACACACCGCAGCGGACCGTGAGTTCGAGGCCATCGGCGCTGATCGCCAGCACCTCGGCCGCCTTGCCCAGGGCCAGCAACCGGATGCGCTCGCCCACCACCGGCCGCCAGCCGCGGTGCTCGCGGCGCTCGGGCCGGGGGCGATGGTCCTGCTCGAGTTTTTTGAGCTGCTGGCCGGCCTGGCGGGCTGTTTCCCCAGAGGCCTGGCCCTGGCGCAGGCGGCGGATGATCCGGCGCACCTCCTGTTGGCCATCGCGGATTGAATGCTCGAGGGCCTGGCGCCGTTGTTCCTGCAGCTCGGCCGACTGGTCGCTTTGCTGCTGCCAGCGCTGCAGCAACTCCTCGTGCAGCAGCTCCGTGCGAGCTAGCAGGGCCGCCGCCTCCTCGGCCGCCTCCTGCTGGCGCTGGCGCTGGGCCTCGAGGCCGGCGATCACCTGGTTGAGTTCCCCCTCCCCCCGGGGCGCCAACAGCTGCTGGGCCTGGTCGAGCACGGCGCCCTCAAGGCCGAGGCGGGCGGCGATCGCCAGGGCATTGCTGCGGCCCGGAATGCCCCAGAGCAGGTGGTAAGTGGGCGAGAGCGTGGCGACATCAAAGGCCACCGAGGCATTTTCAAAGCGGGAATCGTTGTATTTGAGGGCCTTGAGCTCGCCGAAGTGGGTAGTGGCGATCGTGAGCCGGGCCCGCTCGGCCAAATGGCGCAGCAGGGCGATTGCCAGGGCCGTGCCCTCGGTGGGATCGGTGCCGGCACCCACCTCATCGAGCAAGACAAGGCAGGCGCCCTGGCCCGCCGCGGCTGGCAGGGCGGCCAGGATCCGGGCGATGCGGCGCACATGGCCGCTGAAGGTAGAGAGGTTCTGCTGCAGCGACTGCTCATCGCCGATATCGGCGAGCACCAGCTCGCACCAGGGCAGGCTGGGACTACCGCTACAGGGCAGGAACAGGCCGGCTCGGGCCATCAGGGCCGCCAGGCCCACGCTTTTGAGCGTCACCGTTTTGCCGCCGGTGTTGGGGCCGGTGATCGCCACCACCCGCAGCTCCGAACCCACCTGCACGCTCACCGGCACCACCCCATGGCCGCCCTGGCGGCGTTCCTGCCAGAGCAGCAGGGGATGGCGCAGGCCCTCGAGCCGGATCGGAGCGCCGGGGTCGGCCTCCAGCTCGGGCCGCACGGCGCCGAGGGCCTGGCCGTAGCGGGCCCGGGCCAGGGCGAAATCCAGTTGCACCAGCACCACCTGCAGATGGCTGAGGGCCGGCTGCTCGGCGCCGACCAGGCCACTGAGCTCCAGCAACACCACTTGCTCCTCCTCCCGTTCCTTGCCGGCCAGGACGCCAATCCGGTTGCCCAGGGCGATCACGGACTGGGGCTCGATAAAGACCGTGCTGCCCGAGGCGGAACTGTCGTGGACCAGGCCGGCCAGCTGGGAGGCCGCCCCGGCCTTGACCGCCAGCACGGGCCGGCCGTTGCGCTCGGACACAACAGTGTCCTGGAGTAAGGAGCTGTAGCGACGGATCAGCTCCTGCAAGCGCTCACGCCGCTCGGTGCGGGCGCCGGCCAGCTGGCGGCGCAGCTCTGCCAGGGACGCGCTGGCACGATCCGCCACCCGGCCGCCCTCTTCGAGGCAGAAGCGCAGCCGTTGCTCTAGTTCGGGCAGGGTGCGCAGGTCCGCCACCAGGGCCGTGGTCACGGGCCGGAGGCTGGGATCCTCGATTTGGCGCCGCAGGCGCCGGGCCGCCGCCAGGGTGGTGGCCACGGCCAACAGGGCCAGAGCCGAGGCGGTGCCTCCCTTGGCGCAGAGCAGCAGGGTGTCGCCTAGGTCGGCCACCCCCTGGAAGGACAGCCCCCCCTCGCTGAGGCCATCGAGGCCTACCAGCTCGGTGGTTTCGGCCAGGCGCCGCCGACTTTCCAGCAGATCGGCCGCCAGGGGCAGGCGGGCGCAGAGGGCCTTGCCGGCGCTGGTGCCCGCAAACGAGGCCAGGTGCTCGCCAAGGCGCGGCCACTCCAGCAGCTCCAGGGCTTCGCAGCCGATCGGCTGGTCCATGCCGCGCCCTGGCCCAGGGGCCAGGTCAGCCGCCAGGACAGTCGCCAGGACAGTCGCCACGGCACCAGCCTGGGAAGGAGCCTGGGAAGGCAGCAGGGAAGGAACCAGGGGAAGCACTAGGCAGGGGGCCTGAGGGGCAGGCAAACAGGAGGGCTGGGGGACTGAAGGGCTGGCTTAAGGGATCACCAAATGATCAGGCAAGTGATCAGGACCGGTTCGAGCCGATGCCAGCCTCGGGCTCGTAGAGCAGTTCCAGCCAGTTGCCCTCGGGATCCTGCAGATAAAACGACGCCGTGCCGTCGCGATGGTCATGGAGCTCGCCCACCGGCAAGCCCTCGGCCTGAAGGCGGGAATGTTCGGCCGCCACCTGCTCGCGGCTGGCGAAATGGAAGGCGAAATGGGGTCCGGCCGCTTTGTAGTCGGGACTGAGAAGGGCGATGCCATCGCCGCCATCGGGGCGCTGCAGGTAGGCCCAATCGCTGGCATCCCAGGTGAGCTCCAGGCCCATGGCGCCGTAGAAGCGCTTGGCCCGCTCCATGTCCTGCACCCTCAGGGCCACATGGCCCAGCCAGGCGGCCCGGCCCGGCGGCCTGGCCGCAGGAACGCTGCCAGCCGGTGGCTGAGCGCCCTGCCCCTCTGGCTTAAGGCTCGCGCCCCCAGCGTTGCTACCCGCGCTGCTGCTGTCGCCAAGCCCCTCTGCCCCCATGCTGGTTTTGCCGTTGCGCTGGTGCCATTCTCGGCCGCGGCCGGTCCCGGCGCGAACGCCCCCGGGTCGTTCCCTGGGCCACGAGGGCTGCGGCATGCTGGCCCGACGCCTTAGGCCCATCAATCCAGCCGATTCCTTGGTCAACAGCGACTCCCCCTCGGCGACCGATTCCGCTACCAAGCGCCCGGGCAACAACCTGGGCAACGGCTTCAGCAAGCGCTTGGACCAGGTCCTGGGGGATCGGCTTCAGCAGGCCCTACGGGACCCCGAGGGCCAGGTAGCCCTGGCCCTGGCAGCGATGGCCGCCTTAGCAGCCCTCTGGGGCTGTTTCGGCCGGGTGCCGACTGAAGTCGTGGGTCGCGGCGTGCTGATCGTGCCGGGGGGAGCGGCGGTGATCGACGCCCGCGCCGGGGGCCAGATCCTCGCCATTCCAGTCAAGGTTGGCGATCGGGTGCAGCGCGGCCAGCTCCTGATCAGCTTGTATTTGCCCACCCTGCGCCAGGACCTCAGCCGCCAGCAGCGGGATCTCAGTGAACTGATCCGCCTCAACGGCGAGCTCAACCACCGCGACGCCTGGCGCCTGGCCTCGGCCCGTCGGGTGCGGGACACGGCCCTGGCCAAACTGGAGCGCGACCGGCGCCATTACGGCCGCCTGCGCTCCACCTACAGCCAGAAGGTGGCCGATTTCCGCTATCTGGCCCGCGAGGAGGTGGTGGCACCACTGGCCCAGGACGTGGTCGCCACCCAGGACCGCGCCACCCAGCTAGATGTGAGCATCGCCGAACTGCGGATTCGCGAGAAGCAGGCGATCGATGCTTACGAAACCGTGAAGCTGGAGATCGAGACCGAGCGCCTGCGACGCGACTACCGCATCGATGCCCTGCGCCGCGCCATCAAGGTGACCCGCAGCCGCCTCACCTACGACAGCCAGCTACTGGCCGAACGGGATGGTTCCATCCTGGATCTGCAGGTAGTCAAGGGGCAAACGGTGAAGCCCGGCCAGCGGCTCGGCACCCTCGCCGGTGCCTCAGGCGCTCCCCTGCAGGCCGTGGCCTACTTCTCCCCCGCCGATGCGCGGCGCCTGCCCAGGCATCTGCCGGTGGAGGTGGTGCCGGACTGGCAGGAACGCAGCCGCTTTGGCGGCCTAGTCGGCCAAGTGGAACGGGTCAGCCAGCTGCCCGCCAGCCGCGAAGACGTTGATACGACCCTGGGCAACCCCCAGCTGGCCGAGGCCCTGGTCAAGGGCGGGCCGGTGATGCGCGCTGAAATCAGCCTCAAACCCGACCGATCCAGCCCCGATCGCTACCGCTGGACCCTGTCCAACGGCAGCACGGTCTTTCCGATCCGGGAGGGGCTCACGGTGCGGGCCCATGGCTATGTGGAGTGGCGCACACCGATCAGCTACCTGCTGCCGTCCCTGCGGGAGCTCACCGGCAACTACCGGCCCCTTGGCCGCGATCGCCTGGCTGATCCAGAGTTGCGCCAACACTGATGGTCCCGATCACCATGCCCCCCTTGGCAGCCCCCCTGCGCAGCGAATTGCCCTACCTGGCCGTTCAGGCCCTGCTGCTGGTGGTGGTGCTGCACGCCAATGCCCCGGAGGTGTGGTTCTGGTACGGGCTGCTCTGGGTGCTGCTGATCTGGCGGGGGCTGGCCTGGCGGACCCGTTGGCTGGAGAGTCGGGCCGGCGCTCCGCCAGCCGCCCAAGCTGGCGAGCAGGGCTGAATCGCCCCTGGCCTAGAAGCGTCGCCAGCGCCTAGGGCAACTGCAGGGGCAGAGCTACGGGCAGGCCGGGCCGATCGGGCATCGGCAGCAGCTCCCGCAGCAACTGGGCATAGCTGATGTTGGCCTGGGTCACCGCCTCGGCCCGGGCCTCCAGGGCTGCGGTGAGGCTCCGGATCGTGTCGCTGACATCGCTGTAGTTGGCCAGGCCCAGCTGGTAGCGGGCGCGCACATCGGCGAAGGCCTGCTTGGCAGCCCGGTAGGAGGCCCGGGCCGCCAAGATCTGGCCCAGGGAAGCCCGCTGCTCGAAAAAGGCGGTTTCCAGCCGTTGGCGGATGGCATTGCGTTGGCGGGCGCTGAGCTGCTCGGTGCGCAGGGCCGCCGCCCGGCTGGCGGCGGCCCCGCCGGCACTGCTGCCGCCATCAAACAGGGTCCAGTTGAGGCTGAGGCCCGCCGCCCAATCGGCGCTGCGCTGGTCAACCTGGGGGATCACGGCGGCAGAACAGCAGCCCTGCAGGTTCACCACCGGGCTGGTCGAAAGCCCCTCCGCCACCCCGGCCTGGGCAAACAGGCGCAGGCTTGGCAGCAAGTGGGCGGCGCGGCGATCCGCCTGCTGCAGCAACGCCGCTCGGGCAGCCTGGAGGGCCAATAGCTGGGGATTAGCCACCAGGCCCCGCAGCAGGGTCTGCTCCAGGTCGAGGGGCCAGGGCTGCTGCAGCCGCACCGCCTCGGCCGCCTCCAGGGTGACGTCAAAGGGAGCATTGATCAGGTTGCTGAGCTGGCGGGCGCGGCTGAGCTGGCGGGCAAGGGCCTGCTCCGCCTGGAAGCGGGACTGCTGCAGCTGGGCCTCAGCCCGAAGCAGATCCAGCCGGGGCACCAGCCCGGCCCGCTTGAGGGCCGCCACCTGGTCGCGAATCACCGTGTCATTGAGCACGACCGCCTGGCGGATGCGATAAAGCTGATCGGCCAATTGCAGGCCGTAGTAGGCCTCACTCACCTCCAGTTGCAGTTGGCGCAGGCGATTGGCGTAGTCCTGGTGGGATGCATCCAGCTGGGCCTTGGCCTCGGCCAGGGCGGCGCCGCGCTCGAAACTGACCAGCTCGTAGTCCAGCTGCAAGGCCGCAACGCCCTCGCCGAAGTTGGTCTGGATCCCATTCCAGCCCGCAGGCTTGACCAGGAAGGGGGAGCCAGCCGGATAGAGGCCAGCGTTATCACGCCAGACGCTGTTGGTCACCGACCGCTGGCTGAAGCTGCCGCCCAGGCGCAGCCCCAGCTGGGGCACCAGGCGGCCGCGCACCACATCCACCAGACCCCCCCGCTCAGCCAGGGTCTGGGCCTGGGCGGCCAGGTCGGGATCGTTGCGCAGGGCCAGGGCCAGGGCCTGCTCCAGGCTGAGGCGCACGCGCCGTAGTTGGCCGGCCTGCAACTCTCTGCCTGGCAGGGCCAACGCTGCCGGGGCCGGCAAACCAGGGGCCAGGGCCTCGGCGGAGCCAGGGGCAGGGGCAGGGGCCGCCTCAAGTTCCTGAGGCAAGGCCCGATCGAGCCGCTCCACATCTCTGAGGAACCCCCTGAGGCTGCGCACCAGCACCGCCGAGGGAGGCAGCAGGGCCTGCGCTTGGGGCTGAAGATGGGAGAAGGAGAGGGGCTGGGGGAGGCGCTGGCCGCCTGGGAGCAGGGGCAGGCTGGGGGCCGCGGGCACGGCCTTTGCCAAGGCCAAGCCTGGAGCGGCTACCAGGGCCAGCCAAACCACCAGGACTCGGCCCAGCCGGCCCAGCCAGAATCGGCTTAAGCCCGGCCCAATTCGGGCTCGGCTGTCAATGGCTTGGGCTCGGGCCATCAGGGCTTGGGGCGTTCGCTGATGCCGAGACTGGTGCGCGCCAGGCAGCCGATCGAGAAGCAGATCAGGCCGCTGCCGAGCAGGTCCCAGCGGACGCGACCGCCGTCATCGCGAACCTTGGTGACCACCAGCAACACCACGGCTGCCGCCAACCAGGGCAGGGTCACCAGTTTAACTAGGCCGCTGCGGCTCATCGACGCCGCTGGGCCAGGGCCCAGGAGGTCTTGCAGACGCAGCCGATCGAAAAACAGATGGCGGCGCTGCCAAGTAGCCCCCAGCCATGGCCCTGGTTCACCCCATCGACATCCAGCAGCAGGCGCAAGGCGAGCAAGGTAATCAGGCCGGCGGCGGCCCAAGGTCCATAGACC
This sequence comes from Synechococcus sp. UW140, assembly GCA_945860085.1. GTDB lineage: Bacteria > Cyanobacteriota > Cyanobacteriia > PCC-6307 > Cyanobiaceae > BAIKAL-G1. Next base: position 16,015 of record CAMAPJ010000010.1, read on the forward strand.
CAGCCCACAAAGAACGGACCGCGTTGCTGACGCAGGGACGAGCCCGAGGCGAGAGGTAACGACGCTGGCGCCGGAAGATTGGAAGAGGAAGAGTTCGTGATCACCCCTCAGCCAGCCAGGCAGCTGCATCACAGGCGTGGTAGGTAAGGATCAAATTGGCTCCGGCCCGCTTGAAACAGAGCAGGGTTTCCAACACAATCGCCCGCTCATCAATCCAGCCCCGTTCGGCCGCCGCCTTCACCATCGAATATTCGCCGCTGACGTTATAGGCCGCGATCGGCAGTTCAGTTTCACCGCGCAAGCGATAGATGATATCGAGATAGGCCAGGCCTGGCTTCACCATCAAGATATCAGCCCCTTCCTGTTCATCGAGCAGGGCTTCTGTGAGACACTCTCGGCCATTGGCCGGATCCATTTGATAGGTAGATTTATCCTTGGGAATCGGCTTACCAGTCGCGGCCCGGGGCGCCGAATCGAGGGCTTCGCGGAAGGGGCCGTAGTAAGCGGAAGCGTATTTGGCGGTATAACTGATAATGCCCACATGCTCAAATCCCTCCTCATCGAGGGCTTCGCGGATCGCCCCGACCCGGCCATCCATCATGTCGCTGGGACCGATCAGATCGGCGCCGGCCTTGGCCTGGGCCACGGCCTGACGGCAGAGAATGTCCACGGTCTCATCGTTGAGCACAATCCCTTGCGAGCTGACAATGCCGTCGTGGCCATCGCAGGAATAGGGATCAAGGGCCACATCGGTCATGACCGTCATGCCGGGATGGGCCGCCTTGATCCGCCGGATCGCTCGGGGGATCAGGCCGCCTTCGTTGAAGGATTCGGCGCCGTCTTCGGTCTTGAGCCCATCGGCCACCTTGGGGAACAACACCACGCAGCGGATGCCCAGGCCCCAGGCGCGACCCACCTCTTGCACTAGGCCCTCGAGACTCCAGCGTTGGGCGCCGGGCATGGCGCCGATCGGCTCGTTGGTCGCCCCCTCATGCACAAACAGGGGGTAGATGAAATCGGCAGGCCGGAGCTGGTGCTCGCGAACCATGGCCCGCAGGGCTGGCGTGCGCCGCAACCGGCGCGGACGATACGTGAGCTCCATGGTGGACGCAAAGCTGGTTGGATCCTACGGAGCAGCCCTGGGGGGACCTGGCCAGAAACGCGTCTATGAATCCTGGGCGGGCCTGGATTCACAGACGCGCCTGCTCCATCCAGTCGGCGCGGGGGTCAACCCGGCGCTCGGCGCGCAGCTGCTCCAGCAGCTGGCGCTCCGCCTCACTGAAACTGGGGGGCAGGCGCAGGCTGAGGCTGAGCAGCAGGTCGCCGCGGCCCTCCTTGATCGGCCAGCCCTTGCCCTTGAGCCGCAGGCTGCGGCCCGGCTCCATGCCAGCTGGTACCTGCACGGTGGCTTCACCATCGGGAGTCGCCACCCGCACCTCGCCGCCGAGGGCAAGTTCATCAAGGCTCAGGGGGAGTTCGGCCCGCAGCAGGTCGCCATCCAGGCTCCAGACGGGATGGTCGAGCAGCTTGAGATTGAGATAGAGGTCGCCGCGGCGGCCGGTGCCGGGCTGGAGGTTGCCCTTGCCCTTGAGCCGCAGGCGGCTACCGGTTTTCACCCCTGGGGGAATCCGCACCTGCACCCGCTCCTCGTTAACGGCCAGGGTGCGCTCGCAGCCGCGAAAGGCATCGGCAAAGCTGAGGCTGATGCTGGCTTCGGCATCGAGGTTGAGTGGGGCGCGGGCGCCCGCCCCGGCCGCGCCCCCAGGGAAGCCGCCTCCGGGAAAACCGCCAGGGAACCCGGAGGAGAAGCCGAAGCCGCCGGGGGCACCGCCAAAACCGGCCGCGCCGCCGCCGCCACCGCCAAAACGGCCCAGCAGGTCATTGATGAAGTCGTCGAAGTTGCCATAGCGGCCGAAATCAACATCACCGGAGACTCCCGCCGACCCGGTCTGGGACCAGTACTGGCCGAATTGTTCGTAGCGGCGGCGCTTATCCGGATCGGAGAGCACCTCATAGGCCTCACTGATCTCCTTGAACTTCGCCTCCGCCTCCTTGTTATTGGGATTGACGTCGGGGTGGTATTGGCGGGCCAGTTTGCGGAAGGCTCGCTTCACCGCATCGGCATCGGCGCCCCGCTCCAGGCCAAGCACCTTGAAGTAATCGCGATATCCACTGGCTCCCATCGCGGCGTCGGGGGTGAGAGATCAATGGCAGTTCCACTCTCCCAGTTGGGTCGACCAAACTGGCCTATCGCCATGGGCGGAAGGCCGAACGCCAGGGCCTGACCCGGGGCTACGGCTACCGCCAACCCCATTGACGGGAACAAAGCTGAAGCCCAGGGGGATCCGGCCCTAGCTTCAAGCCAGCGTCCCGAGCCGCCATGGCCCTTGCAGCCCGCCCTGCCATCGACACGTTGAGGCCCCCTTCTACAGAGCGCCGCTTGGGCTGGCGCTCCACCCTGTTGATGGGCGTCAGCGCCGCCCTGATTGGCACCTCCGCCGGCGCCTTAGCCCCCGCCCGCAGCGCGCCTGTCCCCAGCCAGACCGCCCTCGCCCCCGCCAGCCAGGCCCTGGCCCAAACCGGCGGCACCGACCTCAGCGCCTCCAGCCCAAGCCAGCTGGCCTTGGTCGAGATCTTGCGGCGCAAAGGCGTGCTGTTCTACGGCGCCTGGTGGTGTGGCCACTGCTCCCACCAAAAGAGCCTGTTCGGCGCCGAGGCGGCCAGCAAGCTGCCCTACGTGGAATGCGACAAAGACGATCCGGGCCGCCTGCGCTGCCAGACCGCCAAGGTTCGCGCCTTCCCCACATGGGATTACAAGGGTGAGCGCCGCGAAGGGGTGCAGGAGCTCGAGGAGCTCAGGATCTGGGTGGGCGCGCCCAGGGGCGGATCCCCCTACTCCGCCACCCACCCCACCAAGGGCTCACAGACTTGAGAGGCCGCTGACGGTCAGCAGCAGGCCAAAGGCCAGGCACAAGCCGCCGCTGATCTGACGCTGGTGGGCCTGGGTCCAGCCATTGAGCCGCTCCAGCTGGCGCTGCCCGCCAGCACCACTCACCAGCAGCAACAAGGGCGGCGCCAACGATGGCAGCAGGGTGAAAAAGGCAATCAGCCCCACCAACAGGAGCTCCTCTAGGCCCGGTAACCGGTCCCGGCCTAGGTCATGGACGGCGGGAAACACCAACACCAACGAAGTGAGATTGCTGGCCATGGTCACCAGGCCAAGCCCAAAGGCGCGGCGCAGGGGATGGCGGCGGGTTGCTTGCCGGTCCTGGGTGCCCGTGGCCAAGCCATCTCGGGCTGGGCTCTGCGAAACACCATTGGACTCGACGGACGCCGGAGCCGCCTGGAGGAGCTTCAAACCGAGCCCCAGCAACACCAGGGCCAATACCAACCGCAAGCAAGCCGACTCCGGGTCGGGTCCCGGCGCCGGCTGGGGCAGGGCATGGCCCACCACCAGGGCCAGTCCAATCCAAAGCGACACCACAACGGCCGAACCAAGCACAAACCACCACCCCGCCCGCAGCCCCGAACCGCTGCGCGTCACCGTGAGGATCTGGGCCACCAACACCAGGGGACTCACGGCCGAGCCCAGGGCCAGGGGCAGGATCGCCAGAGCAGCGGCCTGAAACGAAGGCGCCGCGACCAGGCTCGAGCCGGCGGGGGAGAGGGCGGCCAGGAGCGGCATTGGACTGATCAAGGCATACAAACTCAAGGGATGCCTGTTGGGCGGTTGCGACGAGTTGATCGTCGCAGGCCCGAGACCTGGCCGGGTTCCGCCGGAAAAGGCGTCGATCGATAGCAGCCGCCAGGTAGCCGTGATTGGCTCAGGCAATGCCATCACTGGCTCCAGCACCGCCAACGGTCTCACCGCTGCCCTCACCGCCCAGGTAGCCATCCCCCCTCTCCAAACCGTCCGCAGCGGTGCCGGTGTTGCTCAAACCCCTCCTCGGTATCGCCTATGGCAATGACCAGCAGGCCGGTTTCTCCGAATCAGGTGGTGGGGCGTTGAATCTCAACGTGGATGGCAACACCGCCAGCAGCCTCGTGGGTGCCATCGACCTAGAACTCACCTCAGGGCCCATCCCCTCAACAAGAGCTAATCGATCAGCCTGGTTCCCAAACTGGTTCTCGCCTATCAAGTGGATGCCCTCGCCGGTGAATTGGGCAGCAGCTCCCTCTCAGCGTCCATGCCCGCTTCCGGCTCAGGCACGTTCCTCACCCAGGGGTAAACCGCGGGCTTAATGGCTTCTCCATCGCCGCTGGGGCTGATCTGGCCTTGAGCAAGTCCACGGCCCTCTATGCAAATGTGAACTACGAGTCCATCTCAAATGGCAATCAGCTCGGCTACGGCGGCGGGCTACGGGTGAAGTTCTGATTCGTCGCGCAGAAAACACCCTATGCAAGACCCACCGATCGCCTACTGGCGCGAGGTGGGGCCTTTGTTTGGGTCAACCGATCAGGATTAGAAGTGGAATCGAAAAGCCAATCACCAACGAGCCAAAAAACAGCCATTAAAAAGGGCCCTTCCAGGCCCCATGGATCATTTGGGTGATAAGGCTGATCTCACCCCATCTCCCTAACTAGGGTCAGGCAGCCACTGGGGCGGCTTGACGGGAGAAACGAACGATGTTGTTCGCTGTTACGTGTGTGCTCTTACCGAGCAGGCTTCAGTCACCCTCCTCATGCCCCGTCGAAACCATTGCAGCCCCTGAAGGTCCCAGCCCTTGGGCTGGGAGGGCGCCCCACCGAGTTGGTGGGGAGCAATGGAGCTGAGCGGAATCGAACCGCTGTCCGAAACACTGGTGTGGACCACCTAGTCCGGTCGAAACCGAACCTCTGCATTGTGACAGCAGAAGATGGCATCTCGTCGCCTGGTCCGAGTGGGCATCACCGAACAGTCCCAGGGCGCCCAGGCCCAGGTCGCACGCTTTGCCTGCATCGCTGCCGTGCCCTCTGGCCTGGAGGAGCCCGCAGCCGCTGAACTGGCGGCCCTGGGTGCCCAGGCCGTTCGGCCCTTGCGCCGGGCCGTGGCCCTGGAGGCCGATCTGGCCTGCTTCTACCGCCTACACCTCCAGGCCCGGCTGCCGTTTCGGATCCTGCGCCAGCTGGCCCGCTTCCCCTGCCGCTCGCGCCAGGACCTCTACGCCGGGGTGCAAGCAGCGGCCGATTGGCAGCGCTGGCTGCCGCCCGAGGCCCGATTTCGGGTTGACAGCACCGGCACGGCCCCGGGGCTGAGCCACAGCCATTTCAGCGCCCTGGAGGTGAAAAACGCCCTGGTGGACTGGCAGCGCCAGCACTGGGGCGAACGGTCCTCCGTGGATCTGGAGGATCCAGACCTGGCCTTGCATCTCCACCTCGGCGGCGAGGGGGCGATCCTCAGCCTCGATGGCAGCGGCGGCAGCCTGCATCGCCGCGGCTACCGGGCCGCCATGGGCCTGGCCCCCCTCAAGGAAAATCTGGCCGCCGGGCTGGTGGCCCTCACCGGCTGGGACGGTTCGGTGCCCCTAGCCGATCCCCTTTGCGGCTCCGGCACCCTGCTGATCGAAGCCGCCTGCCAGGCCCTGGGTCGGGCCCCCGGGCTGGGGCGCTCCTTCGGCTTCGAGCGCTGGCCCGACTTCGATCCACTCCTCTGGCAGCAGGAACGCCAGGTCGCCTTGGCCCTCGATCGCTCGGCCCTGCGTCCTGCCTCCCTCGCCGATGGCCGGCCCCTGGCGCCGATCGTGGGGCTGGACCAGGATCAGGCCGTGCTGGAGCAGGCCAAAAACAATTGCCAGGCCGCTGGCATGGCTGCGGCCATCGAACTGCAGCGGGGCGACTGCCGCGACTTTCAGCCGCCCCAGGGACCGGGGATCCTGGTCTGCAACCCGCCCTATGGCGAACGGCTGGGCCAGAGAGACCAGCTCGAAGTCCTCTACGCCGACCTGGGCGCCATGGTCAAAGAGCGCTGCAGCGGCTGGACCCTGTGGCTGCTGAGCGGCAACCCGGAACTCACCGGCGCCCTGCGCATGAAAGCCAGCCGCCGGATCCCGATCAACAACGGCGGCATCGACTGCCGCTGGCTCAAGTACGAGCTGCGCTGAGAGTCAGCATCCGGCTGGCGGCGATGGCACCCGCCTCAGCCAAGCGCCTTGGTTGACCGCCTTAGCCAGCTGCCTGAGCAAACTGCCTTAACAAACTGCCTTAACAAACTGAATCAGCCGGCCAACGCAACGCGGACAAGCCCCTAGCGGCAGCCTTGGCCCGCTCCTGGCCTGACGCCAGAGCCTCACCTAGCGACCGAGCAGGGCCCGGGTGGTTTTGGTGATGCCGGCCGTGGTCTGGGGCAGGTAGGGGCCCTTGGTGAGCTGGCCGCCGATGCGTAGGGACAGGCCAGCGAGCACCAGATCGATGGCACCGACCGCCAGGCTCGCCTGGATCCAGCTCAAGCCGAATGACGCCTGAATCCAGAGCAGCAGGGCCGCCTCAGCCGCGATTAGAGCCAGGGACACCAACCCGAGCCCGCCCGCCAGCAGCAGGAGCCCACTGATCAGCCGCCGCTTTTCGCGGTCGGCCTCCTGCAGGGCAATACGCACATGCAGATCCATCACCGAGCCCACTAGGGCGGCCATCCGGGAGGCGGCCTGACGGGGCAAACCGGGCCCGGCCGCCGCCCGCTGACTGGCCGCCTCGGCGCTGGCCTGGTCCCTGCCGGTGCCCGTGGTGGCGCTCATGCGGAGCGGCGCCCTGAAGCCAGCAACAACCCGGCCAGCAGACCCACGCCGGCGGCAATGCCCAGGGCCAGCAAGGGCTGCTCCCGCACGGGCTTCTCTATTTTGGGCCTCAGGTTGCTGTTCAGCTCGTCGAGCAGGCCCTCGAGCTGCTCCTCTAGGGGCCGCAGCGATTCGGCCAGGCGGCTGGCCTGGCCGCCCGTCACCGCCACTAATTCAAGGAGTTGGGCCTGCACGCCACTGCTGGTGCGACCGGTCTGCTCGGCGATCACCTCCACCACACGCTCAAAGCTGCCGCGGGTGGCCTCCAGGGCGGAGCGAGCCACGCCGGGCCATTCCTTCTGGATCAAGGGCAAAAGGGCCTCAAAGCGCTCGCGGAACTGGGCCCCAGACGCCGCCGCAGGATCGTGCTCGGACTCCAGTTCCATGGGGCGGCTCGGACACAAGAACAGGTCCCAACCTAGGGAGGCCCCTTGCCGCTGTCAGTGCTTCGGCTAGATTGTCACTGCTCGGCGCACGGGCCTGTTGGTTCACATCAATCAGGTCGAGCTCACCCACTTCAAATCTTTCGGCGGTTCGATCACCATCCCGCTGGAAGAGGGATTTACGGTTGTCACCGGTCCTAACGGATCTGGCAAAAGCAACATCCTTGATGGGGTGCTCTTTTGTCTGGGTCTGGCCAACAGTCGCGGCATGCGAGCCGAACGGCTGCCAGACCTGGTCAACAGCGCCATGCTCAAGGAGGGACGGGCCGCCGAGACGATCGTCACCGTGCGGTTTGATCTCAGCGATTGGCAGCCCGACGAAGCCGAGGTGGGGCTGGAGCCCCCCCAGGAAGGCCCCTGGATCCGCCAAGGACAGAGCCACTGGAGCGTGACCCGGCGGCTGCGGGTGGCCCCGGGCGGCACCTACAGCAGCACTTACAGCGCCGATGGCGTGACCTGCAACCTGCAGCAGCTGCAGACCCAGTTGCGGCGTCTGCGGGTCGATCCCGAGGGCAGCAACGTGGTGATGCAAGGGGATGTCACCCGGATTGTCTCGATGGGGGCCCGGGATCGCCGCGGCTTGATCGATGAACTGGCCGGGGTCGCCCTGTTCGACAGCCGCATCGACCAGGCCCGCTCCAAGCTCGAGGATGTGCAGGAGCGCGAGGAACGCTGCCGCATCGTCGAGCAGGAGTTGCTGGTCAATCGCCAGAAACTGGAACGCGACTGCACCAAGGCACGCACCTACCAACTGCTACGCGACCGCCTACACAGCGGCCGCCTGCACGAACAGGTTCTCGGCTTCGAGGTTGCCCAGGAGCAACTCCACACCCTGCGCCGCCGCCAGGAGAGCCTCAGTCAGAAAGAGGCCGCAGACCGCAGCGCCGTGGCCGCAGCCCAGGCCGCCCTGGTCGTGGGCCAGCAGGAGCTGGACGCCCTGCAGACGGAGGTCAAGGCCCTGGGCGAGGACAGCCTGCTGGCGGTTCAGGCCGAACTGGCGGGCCTGGAGGCCAGCGGCCGCGAACTGGCCCGCCAGGCGGAACGGCACCAGAGCCGGGCCGAGGAGCTGCAACGCCAACGCCACGATCTTGCCCGCCAGCAGGGGGAGCTGCGCTCCCAGCAACAGGGCCTCGGCGGCCCGGACGACGGCGCCGCCCTGGCCCAGGCCGAAACCGATTGCCGCACCGCCGAAGCGGCCGTGGAGCTGTCGCGGCGGCGCCTGGGGGAGGTGGCGGGCCGCTCCGGCAGCTGGCTGGAGGAGCAAAAGCAACGCAGCCGCCAGCGCCAGGAGCTGCAGGCCCAGCTGGCACCCCTGGTCGCCGAGGAACAACAACTGAGTGAGCGGCTGCGCCAGGACCAGGAGCGCTTGAGCGAGCTGGGCGAGCAGTTGCAGCAGGACACCGGCCAGAGCCAGGGGGTGCAGGCCGCCTTGGTGGTTCTGGAGGGGGAATGGCAGCAGCTGCTCGCCAGCCTGGAGCGCCAGCAACAGCGCTTCTCAGAGTTGGTGGAGGCCTTGGCCCTGCAGCAACGCACCCGCAGCCGGCTGGAGCAGGAACAGGCCCAGCTGGAGCGGGAAATCGCCCGGCTGGAATCCCGGCGCGAAGCCCTGCAAGAAAGCCGCGGCACCGGCGCCCTGCGCCTGCTGCTGGAAGCGGGTCTCGAAGGCATCCATGGACCGGTCGCCCAGCTCGGCGAAGTGGCTGAGCCCCACCGCCTGGCCCTGGAGGTGGCCGCCGGCGCCCGGCTTGGCCAAGTGGTGGTCGATGACGACCGCATCGCCGCCCGGGCCATTGAACTGCTCAAGAGCCGCCGGGCCGGCCGGCTCACCTTCCTGCCGCTCAACAAGATCCGGGGTAGCGGCGGTGGTAGTGCCAACGCCGCCTTCGAGCGGGGCGGTGGCGGCGGCCGCGCTCCCGGCGGCGAGGGCCTGGTTGGCCGGGCCGTGGAGCTGGTACACCATGAAGCCATTTACGGCGAAGTCTTCCGCTACGTCTTCGGCGACACCTTGGTGTTCCGCGATCTGGCCAGCGCCCGCCACGAACTGGGGCGCCACCGGGCCGTGACCCTCGATGGCGAACTGCTGGAGAAAAGCGGCGCCATGACCGGCGGCAGCATCCAGCAACGCAACAACCAGCTCAGCTTTGGCGTCAGCCGCGAAGACGACGAGGCCGAACCCCTGCGCCGCCGCCTGCTGCAACTGGGCGACACCCTGGTGGCCAGCCGCCGCCAGGAGGCCGCCCTGGCCAAGGAACTCGAGGAGCTGCGGCCCCAGCTAGGCCAGCTTGAGCAGCGCCTTGCGGCCCTAGAGGCGGAGCGGGCTGCCGCCCAGCGCTCCCATGCCCCCCTACTGCAACGCCACCAGCAGCTCGCTGCACGCCGCACCAGCCTCCAGACCAGCCTGGTCAGCGATGGCAACCGCCTGGCCACGGTGGCCGGCCTGCTCCAGCCCCTGGGCGGCGGATTGGAAGCCCTCGAAACGGCCGAAGCCGAGGCCCGCTCCTCCGGCGACAGCGACCGCTGGCAAGGGTTGCAACAGGACCTCGAAGCCGCCGACCGGGGCCTGAGCGAGGCGCGCCTGCGCTGCGATGGCCTGCTCAACGCCCAGCGGGAACGCAGTCTCAAAACCGAGCGGCTCTTGAGCCAGCTCGAGGCTCTTGGCTCCGACGAACAGCGCCTGGTGGTGGCGGTTCAGACCCTGGTGGCCGAACGCAGCCAGTGGAAGCAGCAGCAGCAGGCCGAGCAGGAGCAACGCAGCGAGCTGGAAGGGCGCCAAAAGGAACTGCAGGAGCGCTTCGGGGCCCGGCGCCGGGCCCGCGATGAGGCCGAAGCCCGCCTGTCCCTGCAACGCCAGGGGTTGCAACAGCAGGAATGGGAACTGGGGCGCCTAGGCGAAGAACGGCTGGCTTTGGCCGAACAGGAACGCAGTTCCTCCCTGCGGCTAGAGCAACTGGCCCGCGAGCTTCCCGAGCCCCGTCCTGATCTCCCGGAGGAGGTCAAGCTGGCGGGACTGGAGGCCTTGCAACAGGAGCTGCGCAGCCTGCAACAACGCATGGAGGCGCTTGAGCCCGTCAACATGCTCGCCCTCGAGGAACTGGAACAGCTGGAGGTGCGCCTGGCGGACCTAGGGGAGCGGCTCGATGTGCTCTGCAAGGAACGCGAAGAGCTGCTGCTGCGCATCGAAACCGTGGCCACCCTGCGCCAGGAGGCCTTCCTGGAGGCGTTCCAGGCAGTGGATGGCCATTTCCGCCAGATCTTCGCCGGCCTCTCCGAAGGCGAGGGTCATCTGCAACTGGAAAACCCCGAACAGCCCCTTGAAGGAGGCCTCACCCTGGTAGCCCATCCCAAAGGCAAGGCGGTGCGGCGTCTGGCCTCGATGTCCGGTGGCGAAAAATCGCTGACGGCCCTGAGCTTCCTATTTGCCCTGCAACGCTTCCGCCCCTCGCCCTTCTATGCCCTCGACGAGGTGGACAGCTTCCTCGATGGCGTCAACGTGGAACGGTTGGCGGCCCTGATCGCCAGCCAGGCCCAGGCCGCCCAATTCATGGTGGTCAGCCACCGCCGCCCGATGATTGCCGCCGCCACCCGCACGATCGGCGTCACCCAGGCCCGCGGCGCCCACACCCAGGTGGTGGGCCTGCCCCCAGAGGCCAAAGCCTCCTAGAGCGCCGGGCCAGAGGGTTGCAGCGCAGCTCGCGCCAGACCAGCAGGCCAGGCGCTTTGCGCCACAATGGTTCCATGACAACAACGCCCCCTGGCACCCCAACCCCGAGCGACCGGCTCTGGCTGCGGTCGGAACTGATGGGGACCCAGGTCATCACCCGCGACACGGGCCGGCGCCTAGGCGTCGTCGGCGAAGTGGTGGTGGATATCGACCGCCGCGAAGTGGTGGCCTTGGGCCTGCGAGATAACCCCCTCACCCGCTTCCTGCCGGGCTTGCCCCGCTGGATGCCCCTAGAGAGCATCCGTCAGGTGGGCGATGTGATCCTGGTGGATTCGGCCGACTCCCTTTCCGAAGGCTTCAATCCAGATCGATTCAGCAAGGTGATCAACTGCCAGGTGATCACCGAATCGGGTGAGGTACTGGGCCGGGTGTTGGGCTTCAGTTTTGACATCGAAACCGGTGATCTCACCACCTTGGTCCTCGGCGCCCTTGGGGTTCCCCTGTTAGGCGAAGGGGTGCTGAGCACCTGGGAACTGGCCGTGGAAGAGGTGGTCAGCAGTGGTCCCGATCGGATCATTGTTTATGAAGGCGCCGAAGAGAAGCTCAAGCAGCTCGGTACGGGCCTGCTGGAAAAACTCGGCATCGGCGGGCCCGGTTGGGAGCAGGAGGAACGGGAGCGCTATCGCCTCAACATGGTGCCTGTTGAAAATCAACTAGCCGCCGGTTTGCCTGCCGCCACCGAACAGCGCCGCATCCAGCCCGCCACCAGCCGGATGATCGAGCCCGAGGCCGAACTTGATTACGTGGAAGTCGAGCGCCGCGCCCAGGAACCCCTGCGCCAGCGCCGCTACCTCGACGAGGAGGACGAGCGTTATGGCCGCGAAGGCTTCGCAGGCGAACGAGCAGCCAGCGAACGATTTGGCTCTGAACGGATTGGAACTGAACGGATTGGACCTGAGCGGATTGGAGCTGAGCGATTTGGGAACGGACAATTTGAGAATGACCGCTATGAGGTTGACCGGCTCGAAACTGATCGGTATGAGCCTGAGCGGTTTGAGCCTGAGCGATTCGAGAGGGACCGGCTTGGCGGCGATCAACGGGAGCCTGAGCGATTCGAGCGCGAGCCGGCTGATCGGGATTCCGCCTACAGACCAGGCACACCCCTGCCGGCACGCCGGTATCGCCGCCAGGAAGAACCGCTGGATGTCGAACCCCTCGACGACGAGCCAGGCCCCCAGCCCAGGGCCCGCCGAGATCTCCATGACCCCTGGTGAGAGGCGGTCACAAGGCCCTGTCAACCTGACAACTGCACAGCCTGTCTTCTCAGCTTGAACGCTTCTCAGCTTAAAAACTTCTCAGCCTGACTTTAAGGGCTGACTTCACAGGATGTCCCTCAGACGGATTCCTGATTCAGCGTGATCAGGCCGGCAAATCAGGGAGCTGAATCAAGCGGCTGGATCAAACGGCTGGATCAAACGACAGCGAGGCCGAATTGACGCAATAGCGGAGACCTGTGGGATTGGGCCCGTCATTGAAGACATGGCCGAGGTGGGCCTCGCAGCGGGCGCACTTGATCTCGGTGCGCACCATGCCGTGACTGCGGTCGGTGATGGTGGTAATGGCGCCGGGATTGGCCCCGTCCCAGAAGCTGGGCCAGCCGGAGCCGGATTCAAATTTGGTATCAGAACTAAACAGCTCGCTACCACAGCAGACGCAGTTGTAGGTGCCCTGAACCTTGTTGTTCCAATAGATGCCTGTGAAGGCCCGCTCAGTGCCGCCCTGGCGAGCCACCTGGAACTGCTCAGGGCTGAGCCGCTCGCGCCAGGCCTGCTCCGAGAGGGGCTGCTCCAGGCCGTTGGTGGCCGCCGGGCTGGTGGAATCGCTCATCGGGCCCCTGACATCGGTTGCTTGGTAGCAGGCTAATCATCCAGGTGGAGGCCTGGCGCAGCCGGCAGGGCGCCAGGGGCAGGGGGAGTTGCAGGGGGAGTGGGGGGCAAAAGCTGGCGCACCAAGGCCGCCAGGGCCGCCACGGCGCCCGGCTGGCCCCGCAGACTGCGTAGGTCGTCGCGCAGGCCTTCCAGCCTCTGGGGCTGGTCGAGCCAATCAGCGGCCTCCTGGGCAATCGCCGCCGGGGTGAGGTTGCCGACCCGCTCGGGCACCACCATCCGACCTGCGGAGATGTTGGGCCAGGCCAGAAAGCCGTGGTTGCGCATCCTCCAGGCCGTCAGGGCCGCCCCCAGCAACCAGCGCAACAACGGCAGGCGCGCCAGGAGGCCGATCCCCCCATCCCAGGCCTGCATCACCTGCAGGTGCTGGGTGGGCACCAACACAATCATCGGCACCCCGAGGGCGCCAAGCTCAGCGGTGTTGGCGCCGACAGTGGTCAGGGCCAGGGCGCACTGGCTCAGGGCCCCGTGGGCCGGATGGGACTCCAGCAGCAGGATCTCGCTGCCGGCGGGGGTGCGCAGGCGCAAGCCGTGGGCATCGTCGAGCAGCTCGGGTTCACCACAGCTGTAGGAGCCAAACAGGGGATTGGCCGGGCTGGCGTAGGCGAGCAACTCGGCCACGGTGGTGGTCGGAGCCACTGGCAACAGGAAGCGGACTTGGGGACGCAGCCGCGCCAGCCGATCGGCGGTGTCAAGCAGGAAAGGCATGCCCACCTGCAGCTTGGCCCGCTTCGAACCGGGCATCAGGGCCACCCATTCGCCGGCTGGCAGGGGCGTTTCCTGTCGGGCCGATTCCGAGAGATCGGCCATTAGATCGCCCACCACCGTGGCGCGATCACGCCAGCGCCGAGGCAGGGCCTCCAGGGCCGTGGGACCCATCGCCGCGATCACATCGTTCCAGCGGGGCCAGCGGGCCACCCACTCGGCGTAGGTGAGATGGCGATAGCCGAGGCGGGCCGAGAGCAGCACGGTCCAGAACTGGTCGCCGCCCAGGAACACCACCACCCCCTGACGGGGCCAGGCGCCATAGCGACGCGGCCAGAGCAGCAGAGGCCAGAACTTGCGGGCCGGCAGGATCCGGTCGAACAGGCCCATCCCCGCCGCCACCTGGTGTTCGCGTCCCGTGGCATTGGGGCAAGGCACCAACACCAGATCTAGGCCAAGAGCAGCGGCCGGAACCCGGGGCCGCAGATCCAGTTCGCGATGCAAACGCAGGGCCAGGGGCCGAACCCAGGTGCTGAGCTCGCCGGGACCATTACAAACAATAACAACCAACCCCCCTGGGGCCGGCTTTCCCCCATAAGACAACCGGGCTTGAACCGGGGCTGACTGGCTCAAACCGGGTTCGGAAAAAAGAATGCGGATGGCGAGACTTGAACTCGCAAGACCGAAGTCACACGCCCCTCAAACGTGCGTGTCTACCAATTCCACCACATCCGCGTGGCTGGATCAGGGCTGGTGCCCCGCCAGCTAGCAATATACCCATCGACCTCCCCAGAACCCGGTGGGGCCCCCGGGAGCCCCGATCCCTGGGAGCACTGATACAGTCCGCAGCGCCCTGCTTCGCCGGATTGCGCCGGACTCCCACGCAATGTCCATCGGCAAGCTGCTGATCGCCAACCGCGGCGAAATCGCCCTCCGGATCCTGCGCACCTGCCGTGAGCTGGGCATCCCCACCGTGGCCGTGTACAGCACGGTGGATCGCAACGCCCTGCACGTGCAACTGGCCGATGAGGCTGTGTGTGTGGGCGAAGCCCCCAGCAGCAAGAGCTATCTCAATATTCCCAACATCATTGCTGCCGCCACCTCGCGCGGCGCCGATGCGATTCACCCCGGCTACGGCTTCCTAGCCGAAAACGACCGCTTCGCCGAGATCTGCGCCGCCCACGGCCTCACCTTTGTGGGTCCCTCACCGGAAGCGATCCGGGCCATGGGCGACAAATCCACCGCCAAGGCAACGATGCAGCGGGTCGGGGTGCCGACGATTCCCGGCAGTGAAGGCCTGCTCGCCAGCCCCGCCGAAGCCGCAGCCTTGGCCGAAACCATGGGCTACCCGGTGATGATTAAGGCCACCGCCGGCGGTGGCGGCCGCGGCATGCGGCTGGTGCCCTCCCGAGACCAGCTTGACAACCTGTTCAAGGCCGCCCAGGGCGAGGCCGAAGCGGCCTTTGGCAACCCCGGCCTCTACATGGAGAAATTCATCGACCGGCCGCGCCATGTCGAGGTGCAGATCCTGGCCGATCGCCACGGCAATGTCGTGCATCTGGGCGAACGGGACTGCTCGATCCAGCGACGCCACCAGAAGCTGCTCGAAGAAGCCCCCAGCAGTGCTATCGATCCGGAATTGCGCCGGCGGATGGGCGATGCGGCCGTGGCCGCAGCCCGCACGATCGACTACGAGGGCGCCGGCACGGTCGAATTCCTGGTGGATCGCAGCGGCAGCTTCTACTTCATGGAGATGAACACCCGCATCCAGGTGGAGCATCCCGTCACGGAAATGGTCACCGGCATCGACCTGATTGCTGAGCAGTTACGCATCGCCGGCGGCGAGCCGATCAGCGTCACCCAGGACCAGGTCAAGCTTTGCGGTCACGCCATTGAAGTGCGGATCAACGCCGAAGATCCCCGCCAGAACTTCCGGCCGGCCCCCGGCAAGATCACCGGCTGGCTGCCCCCGGGCGGCCCGGGGGTGCGCTTCGACAGCCACGTCTACACGGGCTATGAGATCCCGCCCTTCTACGACTCCCTGATCGGCAAGTTGATCGTCTGGGGGGTTGACCGGGACCACGCCCTGCGTCGCCTGCGCCGGGCCCTCTCCGAATGCGCCGTGACCGGGATTCCCACCACGATCGAATTTCACCTGGCCCTGCTGGATCGGCCCGAATTCCAGAGCGGCGATGTCCACACAAAATTCGTCGAGCAGGAAATGCTGCATCAAATCGGCGGCGGCCCGAAGTAGGCGCCACCCGTACAACAACTGAGCCAGCACAAAGCTGTAGTCAGAACAAAGTCTTTAGCAAGAACAAAGTCTTTAGCGAGAACAAAGGCTAAGCCGCTTCAGAGGCCAAGCCAGTGCATAAAGACTTAGCCAGTGCAATGACTGAGCCCGTTCAGAGGCGGAGCCAGCATTAAGACTCTGCCTGCAAGAAGCCAGTGCCAGCAGGGGCCCCAAGCGAAGCCACTGCAACCAGCGGGTTCGGCTCAGCCAACGGCCGCCACCAGCCCCTGGGCCCGCAGGGCGATCAGGCTCAGCAGGCCCTGCTGACCGACGAGCAGTTCCCGCAGCAGGCTGATCAGGCCCACCCAGATCACCGGGGTGACATCCACCCCCCCGATCGGCTGGATCAGGCGGCGGCTGGCGGCCAGCAACGGCTCAGTGGGGATCGCCACCAGCCGCATCACCCCCTTGCCCAGATCCACCTGGGGATACCAGGTGAGCACGATGCGGAACAGAAACAGCAGGGTCCAGCCGGCCAAGGCCAGGCCCAGCGCCAGGTTGAACCAGGGCAGGACAGCGGCAATGACTGCCCCAGCCGAGACGGGCAGGGGCAGATCAGCCAGCAGGGCAGAAAGTGGGGCAGGCCATGACACCGGAATCCCCGTCACAAAGCTCTAAGCAGCAGGGGTTTGATCGTAGGGATTCGCCATCACTGCTTAGGATCCCAGCCGGATCCAACGGTGCCATGACCCCATCCCTTGCGAACTTCCTCAGCAGCCTCGCCTACGGCGCTGTGATCGTGGTGGTTCCAATCACGATCGCCCTGGTCCTGATCAGCCAGAACGACCGGCTCGACCGTCGGCTCTGAAACACCATCGGCGATCAGCGCCAGCCTCCGAGCCCAGTCATCTGAGATCGATGGCCAGTCCTTGGCTTGTCTCAAACTGGCTTGTCTGAGCCTGGCTCGTTTGAGCTGGCTCGTTTGAACCTGACCTGTTCTGGGCTCAATCGTCTGGGATCCATCGTCTGGGCTGACTTGTCTGAGGGGACCCGTCTGGGCTAACTCGCGTGAACTCCCTTGTCTCGGCAATCATTGCCAAGCCCTGAACGCCGTTGGCTCGATGCCGCGGCCTAGAGTGGGCCGAACTGGGGTCCCTGGGTCCAGGCGTTTGAGCTTTGATCCAGGGCCTTGTCATTCAGCATCGCGACTGAGGGGTCGAAGCCGTGGTTAATGCCAGCCTCAACTGGGCCAGCATCGTCGGCATCGTGCTGGCGGTTGGGGGTGCGCTTCTCTACTTCATGAGGAGCTTCAAGCCCGCCTTGGCCCGCGACTACGACGTTTTCTTTGCGGCGATCGGCCTGCTTTGCGGCGGAATCCTTTTTTTCCAGGGCTGGCGGCTCGATCCGATCCTGCAGTTCGGCCAGTTCCTGCTCGCCGGCACCACCGTTTTTTTCGCCTACGAAAGCGTGCGCCTGCGGGGGGTCACCACCGAGCAGGCCCGCCGCTCCTCCTTTTTCGATGACGATGACGGTCCGCCGGCCGGACCGCAGATTGGCGGCCGCGATGCCTGGGGCAACGACCTCGATCGTTTCGATGAACCAGAACCGCTACGGCGCCGGATTCGCTCCCGCCAAGGTCAAGGTATGGATGAAGCCTCCGATGAGGAGGACTTCTATCGGCCCCGCACCAACCCCCGCCCCGCCATTCCCGAACGGGCCGTATCCCGCAATGGCCGCGGAACTGCTCCGGATGACTGGAATCTGGGACCAACCCCAGCCGGCCCCAGGGACCTGCCGCCTCGCACTGGTCGCTACGGCCCTGGCGGTGCAGGCGGAGAGTCTTATGCAAGCGCCCCCGGTCCCAGTCCCAGGACAGCGGCCTATGGCAGCTCGGGCCCCTCTGGCCCCTCAGCAGCGGGCTCAGCGGCTGGCTCAGCGGCTGGCTCAGCCGATGCTTCAGCTGGCTTCGGCGCCCGTCGCCGCGACAAAGATGAGGGTCGCCGTGGCAGTCGACCCAGCGCCGCCAGTGCCCCCGAGGAGATGCCTCGCTCCGCCCGACGGCCCGACGGCAGCGCTCCCGTCCAGCAGTCCGCAGCCGGTGCCCCGCTCCCAGGCCGCGGCACCATGCCCCAGGGTTCACCGATCTCCGGCGCCAGTTCCTACGGCTCCAGACCCGGTCCAGCCCGGGAGCCGGGATTGGGCAACCGGCCCGGGGCCCCCCAAGGCTCTGACCCCCGTCCAAGCCCAGCTCCCCTTGGCCGCAGCGGCAGCCCTCGCCCGGCCGGCCAGCAGATTGGTGATGCCGAATTCCGTCCCCTGCGTGCTGATGTGGGTCCGGCGAACCCCTCGGCAGAGCGGAGCGCAAGCCGCCAGCCTGGTCCCGGAGCTGAATCGGCCCCAAGTCGCAGCAGCAGCGCTCCGCCAGCCAGCCCCGGACGCGATAACAGCTCCCGCTTCGACGACTGAGTGCGCAGCAGCCCGGGCCCTTCACTACTGGCCCCCCCACTCCTGAGCCTGCTACTCCTGGTTCAGGCCTGCTCCCTGCCCTGGGGAATCCGTCGCCAACCGAGTCCGAGGTCAGCCCTCGGACTCGGGGCAGAAAGCCGCCAGGATCCGGCCCTCAGTGGGGATGGCCGCCTACTGGCCAGCCTGGTACTCCGCTCGGGACGCAGCACCGTAGTTCTGCAGGATCGGCGCTCGGGCCAGATGATGCCGCTGCCCCTGCTGCGCGGCCAGCAACCCCATAGCTCGCCGTCCTTGAGCTGGAACGGCCGTTACCTGGCGCTGCTGGTCTGGCGGGGTTCCCGGCGCCAGGTGGTGGTCAATGACCGAGCTACCAACAGGCTGCTGCCCATGCCCCTGCGGGGCGATCGCGATCCCCAGCGCCTCAGCCTTGCCCCAGATGCCCGCCACCTTGCCGTGGAACTCGTGGAGGGCGGCCAGAGCCGGGTGGAGGTCTTTGCCCTCAATGAGCTGCTGGAACCCGATCCGATTCCTGGCCAGTGGCTCCAAGGCCCTCGATCGGGGTCGCGCCCATGAGCCGCCCTGGCCATCGGATGGGCTGGGCCTTAGCGCCAACTCCCGGACTTGCTCTGGCGCTGAGCTTGCTGCTGGCGGGCTGCCTCGACAACGGCGCCCGCCCGCTAATGGGGCTCAATCTGCAATTGGCCCATACCGCCGTGAACCGGGATCCGGCCCTCAGCAGCGACTGGCTGGCCCTGATCGGCGGCCGGGAGGGTCGCGAGCAAGTGCGGCTAGTACGGCTCAGCCAGGGGGCACCGGTGCCCCTAACGGGGCTAAACCGACCCGATGCCCGGCCCGTGAGCGTGGCGGTGGACCAATGGGGCGAACGGCTGGCCCTGATCCGGGAGCTGGAGGGCCGCAGCGAGCTGGTGCTCTATCGCCGCTCGCTGCAAAGTGTGCAGCCGATCCCGATCGAACCGGCTGGCGTGCCCCATCGACTGGCCTTCAGCGCCGATGGCCGCGTGTTGGCCGTGGAGGTGGTCCGAGGCGGCCTCAGCCAGGTGGATTTACTGGAGCTGCCCTGAGCCCACCAGAGCACTCTGGCGAACTAGCCCGACCTTGGGTTCCATGGATCAGGCGGCAATAGATCCGGCGGCATCGCATCGGTTCAGCGGGGACATAAGCCCTAAGGCACTAGACCGGCCCAATGGAGGAAGGTGTCGCCGCTTGTGGCCTCAATCACCAAGATGGCCGCGAACCCGACCATGGCAAAGCGACCATTGATGCGCTCGGCATAGGAACTCCAGCCGAAGCTGGGTACATCGAGGGTTGTGGCGCTAGTGGCAGGCGGTTCCGGCTTCGAAGGCACTGGCTGGGGCTCGTCTGACTGGACTGTGTCTAGCTGGGGCGCTTCGGCCTTGCTGGCGTCAGGATTGGGGGTGGCCATGGCTCTCAGGCTCCGGTGTTGAAGTCATAGCTGGTGGCCGGAATCAACTTCCAGCCCCCTTGGCCGTCCAGTTCCAGCACGGTGTCGTGGAAGCTGCGCAGGGTGGGACGGTGGCCGACGCTGACGAAGGCCATCTCCCGTTGAGCCAGGAGGTTGTAGAGGTGTTTTTCGGTGGCCACATCGAGGGCGCTGGTCGCCTCATCAAGTACCACGAACTGGGGCGAGTTGAGCAGCAGGCGGGCGAAGGCCAGCCGTTGTTGTTCTCCCAGGGAAAGCAGCCGGGGCCAGTCCTGTTTGATGTCCAAGTCGGGGTAACGCTGCACAAGGGCTGGCAACCGCACTTCCTCGAGCACATGGCGCAGCTGCTCATCGCTGAAGCGATCGGGCTGGAGCGGATAGCAGAGCTGCTCACGCAGGCTGCCCAGAATCATGTAGGGCTTCTGGGGAATGAACAGCAGCTCGCTGATCGGCGGCCGCTCAACCGTGCCCTGGGCGGGATCCCAGAGGCCACTAACCATGCGCAGGAAGGAGGTTTTGCCGCAGCCACTGGGGCCCACCACCAGCAGGCGCTGGGCATGGCTGACCTCGAGGCTGATCTGACTGATCAGCACCCGATCGCTCTGGGGCGGCACTAGGTCGGCCTGGCGGATCAGGATCGAATCGCCGTTGCCGCGGTCATGAGCGTTGGCGGCCTTGTCATCGCGAACGGCCGCTTTGGCGTTGATCTCATCAACTGTGCCCTGGAAACCCTCCAGGCGACTGATCGAAGCCGAGAAGGCCGCTAGCTGCTCGATGTTCTGAACAATGAAGCTCAGCGACGAGAAAACCTGGGCAAAAGCGATACCGGCCTGACTAAAGACGCCGAAATCGACCTCCTTGGCGAAATAAACCGGCGCAATCACCAGCCAGGGCAGGAAACGGGAGAAGTAATCATAAGAGCGCTTAACCACATTGATGGCAGCCGTCCAAAGGATCAGGCGGTCAAAGTTGAAGATGGCGTTGCCTAGGCGCCGGCTAACTTCCTTGGTCTCCTGGCTTTCGCCCCGATAGAAGGCAATCGATTCGGCATTATCGCGGACGTGCACCATGCCGTAGCGGAAATCGGCTTCGAGCCTCAGCTGGGCATTATTGAGAATCACCAGGCGCCGGCTAATAAACACCACCAGGGCCGTACCGATCACCGAATAGGCAAAGAGAATGCCGGCCAGATTCTTGCTGATTGACCAGAGGATAATAATGAAACTGAAAAAAGTCAGCAAGGCTTCAATAATCCCTACCGTGACCTCCAAGCTGGTGCCTGTGAAGCTGGCCGTATCCTGGGTGATCCGCTGGTCGGGGTTGTCGATTTCGCCGCCAGTTTCATCATTGGGGTTAATCAGGTAATAGGCCCGGTTGGCCATAT
Source organism: Synechococcus sp. UW140 (assembly GCA_945860085.1). Classification (GTDB taxonomy): domain Bacteria; phylum Cyanobacteriota; class Cyanobacteriia; order PCC-6307; family Cyanobiaceae; genus BAIKAL-G1. The sequence goes on from CAMAPJ010000010.1 coordinate 37,064, forward strand.
AGCGCTCTAGCAGCCGCTCGCTCAACCAGCGCCGCCAGAGCAAACCCAGCTTGGGGATCAGGTAGGTCTGCAGGCCCCGGATCGGCAGGGCTAGAACTAGACAAAAGGCATAGATCGCCACGATCTTCCAGAAGCCCGTGTCGTCATAAGCAACCAGAGCGTTATCGACATTGCGCGCAATAAAACTGATGCCCACATTGATGGCGTTGATCACCAACACCAGCAGGGCTATCACCCCAAGCAACAACCACGGCAGCCAACGGCCCTGGCGCAGGCGGCCCCGGAACCAGACAAACACGCCCAGACCGATGGCGAACGCCACCATCACCCCCACGCCCCAGGGGCCATGCCAGATCGAATTCACCCAGGCGGGCACCCCAGGCAAAAAGCGGCTCTGCAGGCCAGGAATCCAGGCACCCGTTGCTGTCACCAGGCCGGTGACCAGCAACAGGGTGATGCCAACAACCACCGCCAGCAGGGCGCCAATGAGAAGCAGGAACTGCCAGGCGTTGGTGTCCTCGATCGGCAGGAAGTAGGGCTGGGCCAGGCGCTGCAGCTTGCCGAGCTGGCTGCGGAAGGCCTTCAAGGGACTCATGACGACGCTCAAGTGAGGGCATTCTCGCCGCTAGAGCGTCCTGAGCGCAGGCTGGCCCAGGGATCGCTCACCCAGGCGGCCACTGCAGCGGCCGGCCACCGATCACATGCACGTGCAGGTGAAACACCGTCTGACCCGCCTCGGCGCCGCTGTTGATCACCGTGCGCCAGGCCGTGAGCCCCTCCTGTTGCGCCACCTGGGCGGCCACCAGCAACAGGTGGCCGAGCAGAAGAGCATCCTCCGCGGTGGCGTCGGCCAGGTTGACGAGGGGCTGGCGCGGGATCACCAGGATGTGCACCGGCGCCTGGGGCTGGACATCGCGGAATGCGATGCAGAGGTCGTCGCTGTGGACCTGATCGCAGGGGATCTCACCGCGCAGGATGCGGCCGAAAATCGTGGCGGAGGGCTGGTCCATGGCGGCGCGGATGGGACGGGCGGGAGCGGGACAGGCGACAGCAACCGGGGGGGGGGGCGTTCAGGCGCTGGTCTGCCTCAAGCCCGGACCGGCCCAACACCTGGCCGACTCCACGCAGGGCCGACTCGAAGACTCGAACCATCCCCACCTCGAACAGTGGTGGCACTTGTTCTGTGAATCCCTGCTCCTGGCTTGATGTTGGCACGGTGCAGCGGCGCGGCCCTGGTAGGCCTCGATGCGGTTGAGGTGGCAGTGGAGGTGGACATCACGCCGGGGTTACCGGGTGTGCTGATGGTGGGGCTGGCGGATGCGGCGGTGCAGGAGTCACGGGAGCGGGTGCGCTCGGCCTTGCGCAACAGCGGCCTGCGCATGCCGCTCACCCGGGTAGTGGTCAACCTGGCGCCGGCGGATGTCCGCAAGGAGGGGCCTGCCTTTGATCTGCCGATCGCCTTGGCCCTGCTGCTGGCCAGCGGCCAGCTCGATCCCAGTCGGCTGGCTGGGGTCTGGGCGGCGGGTGAGTTGGGCCTCGATGGCCGGCTGCGACCCGTGCGCGGCGCCCTGGCCCTGGCCCTGGCGGCCCGAACGGCAGGGGCCAGGGCCCTGGTGCTGCCCCAGGCCAACGGGGCTGAGGCAGCCCTAGTGGAGGGACTGACCGTCTGGCCAGCCGAAACCCTCGGCCAGGTGCTGGAGCTCCTGGCCGATCCAGGCCGGGCCAGCCCCCCTAGCCCGGCGGCCCCGGAGCCGCCGGCCCAGGAGCTGGACCTGGCCGATGTGCGGGGCCAACCCCATGGCCGCCGCGCCCTAGAGATCGCTGCGGCCGGAGGCCACCACCTCTTGCTGGTGGGCCCCCCGGGTAGTGGCAAGACGATGCTGGCCAGGCGCCTACCGGGGCTTTTGCCGCCCCTACAGCGGCAGGAGGCCCTGGAACTGGGTCAGCTCTATTCGGTGGCGGGCCTGCTAACAAGCCAGGGAAGCCTGCCGAGGCAGCGGCCCTTCCGAGCACCTCACCACGGCTGCTCCGGCCCCGCCCTGATCGGTGGGGGCACGATCCCGCGGCCGGGCGATCTAGCCCTGGCCCACCACGGCGTGCTGTTCCTCGATGAACTGGGCGAATTTCGCCGTGATGTGCTCAACCAGCTGCGCCAGCCCCTGGAGGAAGGGGAGGTATGGATCAGCCGCACCCGGGCCCGGCTGCGTTTTCCCTGCGCCGTCACCCTGGTGGCCGCCACCAACCCCTGCCCCTGCGGCTGGTTCGGCGACCCGGAGCGGACCTGTGTCTGCGGCGAGGCCCGGCGCCAGCGCTACTGGGGCAAACTCAGCGGCCCCTTGCTCGATCGCCTTGACCTGCAGGTGATCCTGCGCCGGCCCCATGTCCAGGAGCTTGGGCCCGACCGCCAGGCAGGCACCCTGCCACCCGGGCCCGCTCAGTCCGCCAGCGGGCGGACCAGCGGCTCCCCAGCAACGGACCAGCGGCGGTCGGGACAGGCCATCGGCCAGGCCAACCCCAACGCCCAACCTGAACCGGGCAAGCTCAGATCCCCCCAATGGCCTGGATCCCCTGGATCCACCGCCCAGGTGGCCGAGCGGGTCTGGCAGGCCCGCCAGCGCATGGCCGAGCGCAACCCCCGCGGCTGCGCCAACAGCCGACTGAGTTCAAGAGACCTGGCCAGCTGCGGCCACTTCGAGGCCGAGGCCCTGCACCTCTGGCGCTCAGCCCTCCAACATCGGGCCCTCAGTGCCCGGGCCGGCGAACGGGTGCTGCGCATGGCCCGCACAATTGCCGATCTAGCCGGGGACGCCACAGTGGATGGCCAAGCGATCGCCGAGGCTCTCACCTACCGCAGCTTCGATCGGGACAACCAGTGCTCCCCTTAGAGGTCTCTGAAGCTGGGCCAATCACCCGCCCTAGCGTCCATGGCGAGTGATCTCACCGGTGTAGGGCTGCACACCAATCGCCGGGGGTTGGTGCTGCTGCTCTTCCCTGGGGTTGCCGAAGGCATGGGCGAGGGAGCGACCGAACCAGCGTCCGAATAGGGCCATGAGACGGGTCATGGATGCAGCTCCAAACAGAACTAGCCCCAGTCTTGAAGGACCGGGGCCAGTTGCCAACAGGTACAAGCACGGATCAGGTCAAGCAACCAGGCCTTGGAGACCAGGTCAAGCTAAGGGACGCGCCCCGGACTCAGATCAGGCGCTGCAGGCGAAAGGTGAATGGGCCAACCCCTTGCCTGTTCCCCGCCAGTAAGGCAGTAGTGCAAAGGCGGAGCAATCAGCGACGACGGCGGCGCTGTTGGGCTTTGCGCTTGTACTTTTCAGTGGGCGTTTCGTGGTGACGCAGGCGCTTGAGGTCAGCGAAAATGCCTGCCTTGGAGACCTGGCGCTTGAAGCGGCGCAGGGCCGATTCGATGCCTTCGTTTTCGCCGACGGTGACCTGGGTCATGAAGCGCTTTGATGCTCAGCAGTGAATGGATCGTAGCAAGTGCCCCAGCAGGCTTCCCCAGGGGAAACGGGGCCGCTGGCAGGCCGGTGCTGATGGCAGATCAGGGCAAAGCTTTCGCCTGACCCGGGGCTGCAGCTGGCAGGGCGGGCAGATTGGGGGCCGCCGCCAAGGGGACTGCAGCCGGTGCCAAGGGCGCCGCGGCCGCCGGCTTGAAGGCTTTGGCGGGTCCAACAGGCTTGGCAGATTGAAGAGGCTTCGCAGATTGAACAGCCTTGGCGGGTTGAACAGCCTTAGCGGGTTCAACAGCCTTAGAGGATTCAACAGCCTTGGCAGCTGACAGCGGTTTGGGGTTCAGGGAAACAGGCGCCTTGCTGGTCGCCCCAGGGGTTTGTTTCGGCGCGGCAGCCTGGGTCGAAACGCTTCCCTGGCGAGGGAGCGATCCTTGGCTGGGAACGGCAGATGCTCCTGAGGCCGGCGGCTTGGGCTCAGACGCTGGCTTCTCCCCCGAGAGGACCTGGGGCTTGCTAGGTGACGTCTGCTCAGCTGGCGCCTTGGGGGCCCCCAGGAGCTTCGCCGCAGGCGAGACGGGTTCAGGCGACGGGCTGGTGGCGGTGTCAGCCCCAGGCCAACTGTCGCGATAGACATAGACGTGGCCCAGGGCCCGGTTGCCGAAGCTGCGGCGCATCACCCGCCAGCCGGGCTCGGCCACCAGCTGCAGAAAGCCAGTGCCCAGGCCGCCCGTGCGCGCCACCACCATTTCCGGGCCGGCATCGGGGCGGGTCGGTTGGGCCATCAGCAGGGTTTCAGCTGAGTCCCGCACGACGCTAAGGCGATAGACCGTCCCCAGATCGGCCGTGCCGATCCGCAGCGAGTAGCCGTTGCCATCAATGAAGCGGTTGCAGATGCCGGTGAAATCGAAACGGGCCAGCAGCGGATCGACCACCGCCGGCCGACTGCCAGACACCGCAAAGCAGGGTCGCTGAGCGTTGCGTTGCTCGTAGATGTTCAGCTGGGCGCGGCTGCCATCGCCGATCGGAGCCGCCACGATGATGAACTTGAGCGGGTCCACCTCCTGGGTGCTGAACATCGAGGCCTGGGCGCGGGCCTGGGGCGCTGCGGCCCACCCGGCCACCGTCAGGCCGACCAGCGAAATCAAAACAGCCAGGGGACGGACCAGGCGCGTCATGGTCAGAGATCGGGCTAATGGAGAAATCGTAGAAGTCCCCCATCAACAAACCAGCGCGATCAGGCCGGCTTATTAATGCGGATCGCCACCAGCAGGGCCACCAGGGTGCCCGGAATGGAAGCGCCCAGGATCCAGCGGGTGGCGGTGACGCCTAGGTCGGGGTCTCCATAGGCAAGCTCAAAGACCGAACCGGTGGCGGCAATGCCCAGCAGGCAGGCCAGGGCGAGAAACACGCCCGCGAGGGGTTGCATCGGCATGGCGGTTCAGGTCCTCAGAGAATTGAGCGGACATGGGCCCGGTCAAAGCCCTTCTCCTTGAGGCCTTCCTCGAGCCCCGCGCCATCGCTGACCCGATCGACGAACAACACGCCGTTGAGATGGTCCATTTCGTGCTGAATGCAGCGGGCTAGCAGGCCATCGGCCTTGAGGCGGCGGCTGCGACCCATCTCACAGCGGTAGCTGACCTCGACCATGCTCGGGCGCACCACGTCTAGGTACACGCCGGGGATGCTGAGACAGCCCTCTTCGTAGGTGCAGATCGACCCTCCTTCCGCCGTGATTTCGGGGTTGATCAGCACCATGGGCGGGGTGGCCTGATTCTCCAGATCCAGATCGATCACCAGCAGTTGCTGATGGACGCCTACCTGGGGAGCCGCCAGGCCGATCCCCTTAGCCGCATACATGCTCAGCAACATCTGGCGGGCCAGCTCCCGCACCGATTCGTCCACCTTGCCGATGCGCTTGGCCGGCGTGCGCAGCACCTCATCGCCCAGGGTGTGGATCGTCATCGGCGGGGTCTCCAGGGGCTCCTTGGAGACATGCACCCCCTTGCTCGACTGCTCCGCCGAACGCGCCATCCTGGCGAAGCTGCTGGCCAAAGGACAATCCCGTTCCGACTGGGGGCGATTCTAGGAGCCGTGACAGACGGTGATCGGTGACGCCACCCCCTGCAGGCCTGCCGGCGTCCACCGTCGAAGGACACATCCCCAGCCTGCTGGAGCCCAAACTCCTGGCGGGCCAGCTCCATTGGCTGGAGCAGCGTCCCGATCAGCAGGGGCGTAGCACCCTGATGCGACGGCCCTTTGGGGTCAAGACCGACGCGGCGGCCGCCAGCCCCCCGGGCGAAGAGCTCACTCCGGGCGGCTGGAACCTACGCAGCCGTATCCACGGCTATGGGGGCGGGGCCTACGCCCTCGGGCAGATCGATCGGCAAATCGATAGGCAGGTCATCGCCGTGTTTGTCGATGACCGGGACCGCTGCCTCTGGCGCCTGGATCTGGGCCCGACCGGGACGGGCCTGAGCGAGCCCATCCAGCTCACCGGGCCGGCCCCCCGGGCCTTCGGCGGCGGCCTGATTGATGCCCAGCGCCAGCGCTGGATCGGCGTGATGGAGGCAGACGGCCGCGACCAGCTGGTGGCTGTGTCCCTGCAGGGGGGCGAACCGGTGACCCTGCACCAGGCCGCCGACTTCTGCGGCTACCCAAGCCTCAGCCCTAGGGGCAGCCACCTGGCCTGGGTGGAATGGCAGCAGCCCTGCCTGCCCTGGGACCGCAGCCAGCTCTGGCTGGGCTGCTTCGACTCTGACGCGGCAGGCGTCGCTGGCGAGGGCCCGGGAGAACGCCTAAGGGCCTGCCGCCCCGTGGCGGGCTCGGACAACGCCAGCAGAGCGGCCATCTCGGTGTTCCAACCCCTTTGGCTGGGCGTGGACGCCCCAGAGGCTGCCTCAGCCAACCAGGGGCCCCTGAACCACGGCCAGGCAGGCAGCTGTGCCGCCCCAGGGACCCTTCCGGCAGACCTGCTGGTGTCCTGCGATCGCAGCGGCTGGTGGAACCTGGAGCGTCTGACGGCGGCGGAAGCGCTCACGCCGGCCGACTTGGAGCGCCCTCGTCCCAGGGGCGACACCTTCCCTTGGACGCCCGGTGCCACCCGCGACCGCCCCAACCCGAGCCCGGCCGCGGGAGTCCCCGAGCCGCCCCTGCCCTGGCAGCCACTGCTTTGGCAGCCACTGCTGCCGATGGAGGCGGAATTTGCCACGCCCCAGTGGGTCCTGGGACTATCCACCAGCGCCTGGGATGGCAGCCAGCTGGTGGCCGCCGCCTGCTTCCAGGGACGCTGGCAGCTAGGCCGGATCGCCTGGCAGACCCCCCCAGCCGGTGGAATCGGCCAGGCAGCGGACGACGCAGGGGATTCCGCCAGCCCCCCGACCAACAGCGCCCAGGCAGCTGCCTGGATCCCCTTCGATCTGCCCTTCAGCGACTTGGGCGGCCTCTGCGCCGAGAACGGCGCCCTGGCCTGCCTCGCCAGCGGGGCCACCAGCCCCTCAGGCCTGCTGGAGCTGGAGCTCGCCAGCGGCCGCTGGCGCCACACTCCTGCCGTCACCAGTCCCTTGGCGCCCGAAGCGATCAGCAGAGCGGAACCCCTCTGGTTCGCCGGCCATGGTGGCGCCGCCACCCACGCCTGGTTTTACCCCCCGACCGGCGGCGCCACGGCCGGCAGGGGCGCCACGGCCGAAAGCCCGCTGCTGGTCAAGGTTCATAGCGGCCCCACCGCCATGGCCCGCTGCGGCCTCAACCTGGCGATCCAGTTCTGGACCAGCCGGGGCTGGGGGGTGCTGGATGTCAACTACGGCGGCTCCACCGGCTTTGGCCGCGCCTACCGGCAACGGCTCGATCGCCACTGGGGCGTGGTGGACAGCCACGATTGCGCCGCGGCTGCCCTGGCGGTGGTGGCCGCCGGCAAGGCCTCGGCCCGGCGACTAGCCATCGAAGGGGGCAGCGCCGGCGGCTTCACCGTGTTGGCCTCCCTCTGTTGCAGCGATGTGTTCCGGGCAGGGGCCTGCCGCTACGCCGTCAGCGACCTAGAGGGCCTCGTGGCTGATGGCCACCGCTTTGAGGCCCACTACCTCGACAGCCTGGTGGGCCCCTGGCCCGAGCAGCGGGCCAGCTATCAAGAGCGCTCCCCCCTGCACCACGCCGACCGCATCCAGGCGCCGGTGATTTTTTTTCAGGGTCTCGATGACCAGGTGGTGCCCCCCTCCCAAACCGATTCCATGGCCGAGGCCCTGGGACGCCGGAGCATCCCCGTGGAAGTGCACCGCTTCGCAGGCGAGGGCCATGGCTTCCGCAGTGGCGCCGTCCGGGTCGCCGTGTTGGAGGCCACCGAAGCCTTCTTCAATCGCCACTTCGGCCTGGGGTGCCCCTGATGGGGTCCCTGCTAGCAACATCCTTGGCGGCCCAGGGGGCCAATCAGCTCCCCGATCAGCTCCCCGATCAGCTCCCCAATCGGCTGGCGGATCTGATGACCCATCCCTGGCTGGATCAACTCGCCCGGCCCCTGGCGCCCCTGCTTGCGACCCTGGGACCCTGGCTGAAACCACCGCTCCTGCTCTGGACTGCAGCCCTGTCCTCCCTGCCGACCTGGCTGCAGGAGCCGGCGCGGGGATTGCCCTGGCTGCTGCTGGCCATG
>CAMAPJ010000011.1 GCA_945860085.1 Synechococcus sp. UW140
AGTGGCCGTGGTCAGAGTGGCCAGGGCTGTCTGAGGCTCGTCTCAATGGGCACCTAGGGCAGCAGAACAGAGCCGCAGCGGTCCTGCTCAGTGCTGCCGTACGCCGTCTCAGGCAGGCTGCTTCTCTATTGGCAACAAACTCCTAGGGCAGCAGAACAGAGCCGCAGCGGTCCTGCTCAGTGCTGCCGTACGCCGTCTCAGGCAGACTGCTTCTCTATTGGCAACAAACTCCTAGGCCATTTACCGGGCCCAGACCATTTGCCGGGCCCAGGCCATTTACCGGGCCCAGGCCAAGGGGATGGCGGCCAGGCGGGTGGTGGCGGCGCAGGAGAGCTGCTGGCGTTTCATGGCCCAGGCGGGCCGCAGGCCGCAGGCGGCCCAGGCGACGGTGCCGCTGCCGTAACGGCGGTTGAGGGTATCGATGGTGGCCAGCAGCAGCTCGCGCCGTTGCTGCTCCTCTTCTGGTAGAGGGGCGAGCAGGCTGTGTTGCAACTGGCTGATTGGCTGCAGGTTCTGCAGCAACACCCCCGCTTTCTGCAGGGGTTTGTGGGCCTTGAACAGGAGGGCAGCCAGGGGCAGGGCGGCGGCCAGCAGCACGGCCGTGTCCTGGCTGGCCAGGGGCAGGGTCACGGTGGCCGCATTCGCATAGAACTGGCTGCCATTGAAGGGGCTGCTGCGCACGAACACGGTCACCGTGTCGGTGAGTTGTTGTTGGCGGCGCAGTTTTTCGGCGGCGCGGCTGAGGTAGGTGGCAATCGCCTGGCGCAGCTGGGCCAGCTCCCGAATCGGTTCGCTGAAGCTGCGGCTAACGCAGGTTTCGCGTTTAGCCGCCGGCGCCAGGGCCAGGGGCAGGCAGCTGTGGCCCCGCAGTTCCTGTTGCAGCCGCAGGCCTACCACCCCCGCCTTGCTGCGCAGTTCGCCGCTGGCCAGGTCCCGTAGCTGGCGGGCGTTGGCGGCGCCGCGTAGGCGGCACCAGCGCGAGAGTTTGCGGCCGATGCCCCAGACCTCCTCCACCGGCAGCTGCTCGAGCCAGGGGCCCGGATCGGCCACGGCGCCCAGGTCAAAGACACCCCGGTGGGCCGGATCTTTTTTAGCCAGCTTGTTGGCCAGTTTGGCGAGCACCTTGGAGGGGGCGATGCCGATGGCGATCGGCAGGCCCAGCTGGCGGCGCACCTGCCGGCGCAGGGCCAGGCCCCAGGCCCGCAGGTCGCCGCCGCCCCCTTGTCCAGCGCCTGGGCCCCAGCCGGCCGCCGGGGCGGGCCGGTGCAGGCGGCCGAAGGCTTCGTCGATGGAATAGATCTCCAGCTCCTCCACCCAGGGTTCGAGGCTGCGCATCAGCCGCTGGCTCATGTCGGCGTAGAGGGCGTAGTTGGAGCTGCGCACCACCACGCCGTGCTGCTCGAGCTCTCGGCGCACCTTGAAATAGGGGGTGCCCATGGCGATGCCCAGGGCCCGGGCCTCGGCGCTGCGGGCGACGATGCAACCGTCGTTGTTGGAAAGCACCACCAGGGGCCGGCCCCGCAGGGAGGGATCCAGGGCCGCCTCGCAGGAGGCATAGAAGTTGTTGCCATCGATCAGCACGATGGCGATGCCGGACGCGGGCCTGGCGGCGGGATCCGGCGGCTGCCCCGCGGCCCCTGGCTCGGAGCGGCGCCCAGGGGCGGTGGTGGCGGCGAGGGGCGCGAGGGGCATGGGCGCTTGGGGTCGCGGGGGTTGGGGCTGGGGCCCTAGCCGGCTTCGGGGGCGGCGTCAGGCGCTTTGGGGTTGCGTTTGGCGGCGCTCAGAGCGGATGGATCGCATGGGTGGCCACCCCCCAGAGCAGGGTCTCTTCGGCGTCGCCCAGCTCCAGCGGTGGATAGGCGGGATGGGCCGCCTCCAGCCTCAGGCGCCCCTGGTGGCGGCTGAGGCGCTTGAGGGTGAAGGCTCCGTCCAGGACGGCCACGACGATGCGGCCGGGCCGGGGATCGAGGCTGCGGTCGACGATCAGCAGGTCGCCGTGGTGGATGCCGGCACCGGTCATCGAGTCGCCGCTGACCCGTAGAAAGAAGGTGCTGCTGGGGTGGCGGATCAGGTGGTCGTTGAGGTCGATGCCCGCTTCGATGTAGTCGTCGGCGGGGCTGGGGAAGCCGGCGGCCACGCTCTCCCCGGCCAGGGGCAGCAGGCGCCCGGGCCGCTCCAGCCGCAGGGGGCCGAGGGAGGCCAGTTCCAGGGACGGCAGCTCCAGGGGAGCCAGCTCCTGGAGCAAGGCGAGATCGGACACGGCAGGGACGCAACCTGCTCATCTTAGTACAGGCGTACTGTCGCCAGATTGCTTGGGCTCGGTGCCGTGGTGCTCCAGGAAGCGCGCCAGCCCCATGGGGCCGCAGCGCCGTTGCCAGGCGCCGCCTGGGGTATAGCGGCGCCAGCAGGCCAAGGACGCGCTCGCCAGGCGGCCGCTGGGCAGGCTGAGCCGATAGCGGTAACTGGCCTCGATCGGGGGGGCGGGGCCGGTGAGGACGGGGCAGTCGCTGAAGGCTCGTTGCAACAGGAGCTCAGGGCCGCTCTCCGTCCTGGGGCTGGCCCCGGCCTTGGCTATGGCTTTGGACCTGGTTTGGGTCCTGGTGCTGTTGGCAGGGTCAGGGCTGGCCCAATCCCCGGCTCGCGCTTGGGTGCTGCCGGCGGAGGCGGCGAACTCGGCCAGGGTCCCCAGCAGCCGGGCGGCTAGGCCGCCCGGATCGCCGTGGGTGGCGAGCAGCCAATGGCGGGGTTTGCGGCGGCGACCCAGCAGCAGGCTGACTACGGCGACCGGACTTTCGGCGTTCCTGGCCGTGAGGGGGGGCGCTTGCGCTTCCCGGCCTCCGGGGGCGCAGGCAAATGCCGGCGACGGTGGGGAGAGGGTCAAGGTGGGGCAGGTGTCGCTGCCTGTTCAGTGCCACCGCCGTTCCAAGGGAGTGGCGAAGGGCCTGGGGGCCCTTGAAACTGTTGTCAGCCCCTTGCCAAACAACGCTGCGAAATCTGGGCCGCGGCGTGGCTGAGGTTCACCATCGCAAACAGCAAGCCGTCAGTGCGCCTGAAGCATGACAACCTTTCGCTGAGCTGGCGGCGGGGCCGGGACATTTGGATTGGCAATGGCTGATTGGTAGGGGGCTTGCTGGGCGATTGCTGACGTTGATGGGGGCTAAGTCAGCCCGCCTTGAAGCTTCCAAATGAGGGATAGTTCGACTGTGAGAAGGCCGAAATAGGGGGGGCGGCAAAGGTGTCAGTGTCTGTTTTTAGAGCCTATTGATGTGGGGGACACAAACACTTGGGCCGGAGGCCAAGTTGGCAGGAGAGATGGCCAAAGCCGATATAGTGACGGGCGACTGAAGGGATGGGGTAGGGCTTTTCGTTGGTACTGGTTTAAGCTCTGCTATTGTTTTAATGTGACTGCTAAATTACGATTAGGTTGTTTGGCTGTGGCCTTGGGGTCACTTTTTTCACCTGTAGCTGGATGGGCTGGTGACGCTTCCCTGTTGGTCAAGGACGACCAGGCGAATGCACAGCAGCCTGGCTTGACTGTGAATCAGTTTGCGGATGTCCAACCGACGGATTGGGCCTATCAGGCCTTGGCTGATTTGCTCGAACGCCACGGCTGTGTCTCCGCCTTAGCCGATGGTCGCTTCAGGGGCAACCAGGCAATCAGTCGCTACGAAGCGGCCGCCCTGCTGAATCACTGCCTGGGTCGCGTCTCCCAGCAGACGGATGATCTGCGCCGCTTGCTGCAGGAGTTTGAGCTGGAGAGTGGGGAGATCGTGCGCCGGGCCGGGGGCCTGCAGGCGCGGATGGATACCTATGGGGTGCAGCAATTTTCGGCAACCACCAAATTGCGTGGCTCTGCTATTTTTGCCCTGGGAGCTTTTGGTTATGGGGGCCATAATCTTGCAGCAATTGAAAATTATCTGACGTCGGTTTCGCCAACCTTGTTGCTGAGAAAAGGGACTAGTCTTAATTACAAGTTGGTTCTAGATTTTGATACCAGTTACAGCGGCCAGGACCTGCTGACGCTTTCGCTGCGTCTGGGCAACTTTGGCGCATCTGCCATGGCGGGCAGGATTCTGCCTTTGGGGCAGCAGGATACCGCCTTTGAACCCGATGCGGGCCCGAATATTTTAGGAATCGAAAAGTTGTTGTATCGAACCAAGATCGGCCCCCATTGGAGTGTGGTGATTGGCCCCAGGCTTTCCCAGTCTGATGTGTTAGCTCTTAATCCAGATATTTATCCAAAGGATGCCAATCTGAAGGCATTCACTTACAATGGTGCTCCCGGGGCGTACAATAGTGTTAAGGGGCCAGGTGCTGGGCTGATTTGGAAGGCCAATAGCTGGCTGGCCAGCATGAGTTATTCGGCAAGACGGGGCACAAGGGGGTCCACCCAAGTGCAGTGCTCAGGCCTGAGTCAGGACGAAGAAGATGAATTCACCTGTACGAGCGGCTCGCTCGGTGGGGGGCTGTTCACGGCCAGCTCTGGCGGGGCTTCAACCCTGCAGGTTGGCTATGCCAAAGCAGCCTGGAAGCTTGCCGCAGCCTGGACCTATTCCAATGCCACCGTGGGGATCAGCGGTTCTACGCCCCTGGCCGCAGCAGCGATCCCATCGCTGCTGCAAGGCGGGGGCTATTACAACGCTTTTGCCCTGGCTGGATCATGGGAGCCCCAAAATGCCGGCATGATGCCATCGATCAGCGTGGGTGCCGGCATTAATTTTAATACCTATGATCGCTCTTTCAATGATCCGGTGACAATTCAGGGCAAGACCTTGGGCCTGCTTCCCCAATATAAACACTGGAGCGCTTCGATCAGCCAGTCTTGGTTCGTGGGTTTGCAATGGAAGGATGCGTTTGCGCGCGGCAATTACCTGGGCATTGCCATTGGTCAGCCAAACTATATTGCCCAGGCGATTGGCATTAATCAGCAAACACTTTACTTCTCGGATGGTCAGTATGCGATGGAGGCCTGGTACACCTTTCAGCTGACCGACAGGATTTCTGTCACCCCATCCATCTTTTACCTCTCCAATCCCTACGGCGATCTGTCGACAACCTTTGCTAGCGGTTCGGGCTCGCCCTTCTCTGTGATCGGAGCAGTTTTAAAGACGACGCTGAAATTCTAAGATTGGCGACTCGAGTTGCTGAATCAGTCGGGTCAGCAAACTCTTAGGCAAGCCGCCAATGGCGCGCTCGGCGCACAGCCACGCTGCCGCCAAAGCCGGGCACCGGCGCCTGGCACTTGCGCAGTTCGAGGCGCATCGGCACGGGGCCATAGAGCGCTTCGAGGCAAGCGAAGATCAGTTCGCTGTATCGCTCCAGGGTTTGAACCTGCACCTCGCTGGCTTGCCGTTGCAGGGCCGAGATCGCCAGGGAGTAATCGAGGCTGGCGGCTAGATCGTCGCCCTGGGCGGCGGCGCTGAGATCAAAGCCGAGCTCCAGATCCAGCTCAAACCACTGGCCCAGTTGCCGCTCCGCTGCCAGCACTCCCACATGGGCCCAGAGGCGCAGATTGCGCACGAGGATGCGATCGGTTGGGCCCATCATCAAGGTCATCACCAAGTTCATCACCAAGGTCATCGCTGGCTGCTGGGGTGCTGCTCACAGCGGCAGGCTGCGGTGGCTGAACTGGCGCTCTCCGCTGGCGAAGTCGGCGGCGGTGTGGCCGTCGCCGCGCAGCAGGTAGCGGTAGGTCACCAGGCCTTCCAGGCCCACGGGGCCCCGCGGCGGCAGGGTCTGGGTGCTGATGCCCACTTCGGCGCCGAAGCCATAGCGGAAGCCATCGGCGAAGCGGGTGGAGCAGTTCAAATACACGCCGGCGCTGTCGACCCCCCGCAGGAAACGGTCTGCCGTCACTGGATCGCGGGTGCAGATCGCATCGGTGTGGCGGGAGCCATGGCGGCCGATGTGGGCCAGGGCCTCCTCCAAAGAGCCCACCACCTTCACCGCCAGCACCAGGTCGGAATATTCCGTGTCCCAATCCGCCTCGTTGGCGGCGATCGGAACGCCCAGGGCCAGGCAGGCCGGGTCGCCGCGCAGTTCGACACCGGCCGCGGCAAACGCCGGCACGGCTGCGGCCAGGAAGGGCTCCGCGATCGCGTGGTGCAGCAGCAGGGTTTCGATCGCGTTGCAGGCGGCCGGGTACTGGGTCTTGGCATCGATGGCGATGGCCAGGGCCTGCTCCAGGTCGGCAGCGGCATCGACATAGAGATGGCAGATGCCATCGGCGTGGCCCAACACCGGAATGCGGGTGTTGTCCTGGATGAAGCGCACCAGCTCATTGGAGCCCCGCGGAATGATCAGGTCGACCAGGCCATCGAGCTTGAGCAGGGCCAGGCTTTCCTGACGCGAGGTGAGCAGGGCCAGGGCATCGGCCGACACCGGCGAGCGGGCCAGGCCGGCCTGCAGGGCCGAGAGGATCGCCGCGCAGCTGCGGCTGGCCTCGCTGCCGCCCTTGAGTAGGGCGCCATTGCCAGAGCGGATCGCCAGGGAGGCGATCTGCATGACCGCATCGGGCCTGGCTTCAAAGATCACCCCGAGCACCCCCAGGGGCACGCTCAGCCGCTCCAGCACCAGCCCATCGGCCAGTTCGGTGTGGAGCTGGCGGCGGCCGATCGGATCGGCCAGGGCCGCTACCTGGCGTACCCCCTCAATCGCGGCGGCCAGTTTGTGCTCATCCAGTTTCAGGCGCGCCACCAGGGCTGGGGCCAGGCCTGCGTTGGCGGCGGCCTCCAGGTCGGCCTGGTTGGCGGCCACGATCGAGGCGGCGTCAGCTTCAAGGGCCTCGGCCATGGCCAGGACAGCGGTCTGCCGCTCCCTGTCTGCCAGTTGCCCCAGGGCCATGGCGGCTCGGCGCACCGCCGCGGCCCGTTGCAGCAGCTCGGGGGAGGGATCGGGAACGCTCACGGCCTGGCCTGGTTGCAGGGAGGTTCCATCTTCAGCCACCGCCCAGCCGATCCAGGGCCAGCTTGGCGGCCCCCAGCCGGCCCGCGCCGTTGCCAAGGGCGCCGGCGCGGATCTCCAGGCCGTTGCGGCTCTGGCTGAGCACCCGCTGGTTCACTTCCTGCCAGACCGCCGGCAGGAAGTGGCGGCTGGCGGCACTGAGGCCCCCACCGATTAGCACCACCTCGGGGGTGAGCACATAGAGCAGGGAACTGAGGCCGATCCCCAGCCACTGGCCGTAGCGCCGCCAGACCTCAAGGGCTTCGGCGTCGCCCTCGTCGGCCAGGCGGCTGAGCTCGCCCGGTTCGAGCGGACTAAGCCGCCCCAGGCCGGCGATGCTGCAGAACTGCTCCAGGGAGCCGTTGTTGCCGCTGTTGCAGGGCGGACCTTCGGGATCGACACAGATCAGGCCCAGTTCACCGGCGGCGCCGCCATGGCCGCTGAACAGCTGGCCGCCCAATAAAACAGCCCCGCCGACGCCCGTGCCCAGGGTCAGCAGGATCGCGTCGGCCACCCCCTGGGCAGCCCCTGTCCAGGCCTCGCCCACTAGGGCGCAGTTGGCGTCATTGGCGAGGGTGACGCGTCGCTGCAGTCTTGGTTCGAGCCAGTCGGCCAGGGGCACCTCCTGCCAGCCGGCCAGGTTGATGGCGATGCGCGAGATGCGGCCGCGGCCATCCATGGGCCCCGGCAGGCCGATGCCCACCAGCTCCGCTTGGTGGTCTGGATCGAGCAGCTCGATCGCCTCGCTGATGGCCACGGTCACGGCCCCGGGCATGGCCGGTTGGGGCGTGGCCACTTGGGCCTCGGCCAGCAGCTGGCCCTGGTGATCGAAGCGCCCCAGCTTGATCGCCGTGCCGCCGAGGTCGACGCCGATCAACTGGCCCATGGCGATCCGTTCGAAGCAAGCCAATCAGGCTAGGGCTGGGCTTTGCCGCTGTTGTTTGGCTCCGAACATCCAGCCCGTAAGAGCTAGCCCAGAAGCATCAGTTGAGACAGATCAGTTGAGACAGATCAGCCGAGACGGGTCAGCGGGGACCAACCAGTCGGCACAAACCAGCTCAGAAGCGGTAATAGAGCTGCAGCTGGGTTTGCCAGCGGCCTTGGCTATCGAGGGAGCCCTGCACGCCAAGCCGGTCACTGGCCTGATAGCGCAGGGTCATCTGGGGGGGGATGTCGCTGCGGTTGGGGGCGGCCAACACCGAGGCATTGAAGCGCTTGCTCAGGTCGACGCCGATCTCCGAGCCCAGCACCAATTGGGAGGGGATGCGCTGGGTGCCGGTTGAGCCCCCTGGAGATGTTTGCGAGGCAGGAACCACATAGGTGGGATAGAGGGCAAAGCTGAAGCGCTGCCCCATCACATCAGAGAGGGAACTCACCAGGGGCGACAGCAAGGACTGGCCCAGCACCGTGGCCAGGGCGGCGCCGGCGTTGCCGTCGCTCAGGCCCGCCAGGGAGTTGCCGCCGATCAGACCCACCAGGCGTTCCTGGCTCATCGGCGGGGTGCTGCGGATCTGGAGCGACTCGGCCAGGCGGTCGGCCGGGCCACTCACCTTCAGCACCACCTTGATCAAGTTGAGCTGGTCGAAGCTGCCCGGGGTTCCGGCCTGGGCCCAGTCGTAGATGGAGCTGCGATCGCCCTGGGGGGTGCTGCGGCTGTCGGAGACCCGGGTGCGCATGGCGATGTCCAGGTAGGGCATCAGCCCCAGGGACGGGGTGAACACCGCCACGTTGGGGGCATCGGGATCGAGGTTGAAGGTGGTGGTGAACAGGCTGAGCCGGCCGCTGAGCAGTCGCACCACGCCGCTGGCCTGGAGGCTGGAGTCGAGGTGGCCGTTGAGGGTGAGCAGGCCCTTGGTGTTGAAGTTGGCCACGGTGGGAACCACCACCCGCAGATTCGGGCCGAAGCGCAGGCGCAGGTTGCGCAGGCCCAGCATCGGCAGGTTGGGCACGGCCGCCCGCAGGGAGCGGCCGGCGTTGCTCTCCTGATCGGAGCTGAATACCTGCAGGGGCCGCTGGAAATCCCAGCCCTGCTCCACCAGTTGGGGCACCGTGACAGCCTGGCCGGGCTTGGCTTCGCTGGCCAGGGAGCTGAGTTTCACCGTGAAGGCGCCCTGGCTGATCGCCAACTCGCCACGCAGTTCCGGCCGTCGCAGGCTGCCGGCCAGCTCGATCTCGCCATCACTGATGCCGCTGAGTAAGGGCACCGAGAAAGGCGCCTTGCGGAGCGTCAGCTTTAAGGGCCGTTGCACTACCCCGGGCTCAAACAGGGGCAGCTGGCCACTGCCGCTCAGCTGCCCCGTGCTGCCGACCCGGGCCGTGAGCTGCTGCAGGTCCAGGTCCTGGAAATCGAACAGCACCATGGCTTGCAGGTCGCGGATCGCCTGGCCGGCCACGGTGAGGGAGCCATCGCGGCAGCGCAGGAAGCCATTGGCGATCGGCTCTGCCACGCTGCCCCGCACCAGCAGCTGCAGATCGGCGCTACCGGAGGTCCAGCTCAGGCCCTTACCGGCCAGGGCTGTGAGGAAGCGCAGGCCATCGCCGCGGCTGGCCAGGCGCAGCTCCAGCCCATCGCGGCTCGACTCCAGGGGGATGCGGCCCTTGAGATCGACGCTATTGCTGGCCCCCTGGCTGCGTAGGGAGAAATCCAGGGCGAGGGCCTGGTCCTTCAGCGCCAGGGAGCCCCGCTCCAGGGCCAGCGGCTGGTCGCCTAGACGGCCGTTCTCAAGCAGCAGATCGGCCCAGAGCAGGGGCCTGGGGCCGCCCAGTCGGTAGCGCCCGGAGGCGGCAAGGCCTCCCGTCAGCGGGGCCGGCACGGGACCGATCAGGGCCAGGAGCGCCAGGGGCAGGTGGCTGAAGCTGAAGCGGCCTTGCCCCTGCTGGAGCGGTCCCTGCAGCCTGGCGATGAAGGGCTCCTCGCCCAGGGCCCGGTCCATGGTCTGTTCGCGCAGCCAGAGGTGGCCCCTGGCCTCCAGGTCGATGGCCAGGCGGGCGGGGCTGGGGCCGCTCAGGGTCAGGTCGGCATCGACCAGGGCCTGCAGATTGGCCAGGGCCAGCTCCTGGCGGCTGGTTATTCCCGGCAACACCAGGCTGTTGAGGCGTTGTTTAGCCAGGGCCAGGGCCGCCAGCTGTTCGCTGAGGCTGGCGCCGAGGGTGTCGATCGCCAGGGTGCCTAGGTCTTGGGCGGCCCCACCCTTGAGGTGGCTGTTGTGGTGCCAGAGGGTCCAGGCCAGGCGCAGATTTTGCAGCAGGTCGGAGCCGAGGTTGCGGCCCTCAAGCCGGCTCCAGAGCGCCCCATCCGGGTGGCGGCGCAGCTGGAAGGCCACTTGTCCCTGGGGTTTGGCCAGCCACTCGCCCTTGAGGGTCAGGTCGCCGGCGCGGTAGCGGCCCCGGGCCTGGAGCTGGCGTCCGGGCAGGCCGGGCAGGGCCGGATCGAGCAGCTCAACATCGGCGACCATCGCCAGGGGTTGGAGCTCCAGGGCGCCCTGGCCGCTGAGGCGGCCCCGTAGGGGCAAGGGGGCGGGGGCCTGGGGCAGCCGCAGGCTGAGGCCATCGAGGGGCAGGCCCTGGGCCGTCCAGTGGTAACGGCGGGGGCTGCCGGCCAGGGTTAGCCGGCCGGCGCCACGGCTAAGGCGCACCTGCTCGGGCAGCCAGCGCCGATCCAGTTGGGCGACCAGCACCCCGGCTGTGGCGTCACCCCCGGTTGTGGCATCACGCCTGGCCTGCAGACGCAGGTCCCGGTTTGGACCGAGTGTGCCGTCCCAGGTTTCGTCCAGGTCCAGGGGGCCGGCGCCGGGATGGTCCATCCCTAGGGCCAGCTCGGGCCTGAGGGTTTGCAGGGGACCGCGGATCCTTCCCCTCGCCGTGAGTTGCCCCGTCAGACGCGCCCCCACTAGCGGCGTCAGCCGCTCCAAGGGATAGCGGCTGAGATCGACGCTCAGGTTTAGGTCGCCTAGGGCCGGCCGGCCACTGGCCGCCAGCCGCACGGGCAGGGTGCCGGTGGCCTGGAGGCCGGGAGCCTGCAGGCTCTCCAGCCTCAGGAGCTGGTGGGCCCAGCTGAACTTGGTTTGCACCGAACCAAGCAGGGGGTTGCTCGCCTGGGCCAAGTCCAGCCTCAGTTCGGGCTGGGCCGCCGTGCCACGGGCCTTCAGCTGACCGACCAGCAGGGGGGAGGCGCCCAGGACTGGCTTGAGGGCGGGCCAGGCCTGGCTCAGTTCGGAGCCGAGCCGTAGCTGCTGGCTGGTGAGCTCCAGCTGGGGCCAGAGCTGGCCCTGTAGGGCCAGAAGACTGCTGCCGCTGCGGAGCTCCAGCCTCGGCAGGCCCAGGCGAAAGCCGCCCCGGCGGCCATCGAGGCTCAGCTGGCCGCGAAAGCTCAGGGGCGGCGCGGCCCCAGGCCGCTGCCCAGGATTGGGCTTTGCCGAAGCCGGCTGTTCCGAGGTGCTTTGCCCTGAAGTCCCTTGCCCTGAGCTCTTTTGACTTGCTAGCGGCTGAGCCGGCAGCGGCAGGCTGCCGGCCAGGGTCACGGTCGGGTGGCGCCAGGGCCCGACCAGGTGGGCCTGGAGCGCCTGGCGGCGCTTGGGATCCTCGGCCGCCAGGCGCAGGTCGAGCTGGCCGCGGCGGGCCGCCGCAAGGCCCAGCGCCCCCTGCAGCTGGCCGCGCCAGCCGGCCATGGCCACGGCGCTGGGGGCGAGCACCAGCTGCTGAGCTGGAGAGTTGTTCTTGCTGACGCTCTGCCGGCCAAAGCCCTGGCCCGAGTCTTGGCAGTGGAGCTCCAGGTGCTCGCTGGTGAGGGGCGCCGGCAGCAGCGGCGGCCGCCAACGCAGGTCGCTCAAGGTGAGGCCGCCTTGGCAGCGCGCCCCCTCTGCCCACACCCCAGCGGCTCCAGACGCCTTCCTGGCGATGGCCGGGGTGCCGGCAGCCCTGTCCCTTGTGCTGTTTTGTTCAACGGCCGCCTTGCCAGCCAGGGGATCGCTGCCCCCTTTGCTGCTTAAGTCCTGGCTAATTAGGCCCTGGCTGCTCAATCCCTGGCTGCTCAAGCCCTGGCTGCTGAAGCCCAGGCGGCCGCTGATCCGGCCAGTCAGCCGGTCGACCAGGAGCCCATGGCTGGGCCGCGGCAACAGGGGCAGAAGGGGCCCGATCGGGATCTGGCGCAGGCTCAGCTGGCCGGCCCACTGCTGGCGCTGCCAGTGGCCCCTGGTGACCAGCGCAAATTGGGAGGGTCCCGAGGGCTTGGCGGAACGGCTGGCCAAGGTGCCAGCGGCGCCGCCGCCGGCTGGCTCCTGAGGGACTGGGCCCAGCAGGCGGCCCTGGACTGTGAGATCGAGGCCCCGGCGCTGCAGCCAGATGGACGTGTGGCCCTGCAGTGCAAGGGCCACGCCCGACGGCTCCAGCCGCACTTTGGCCGGATCGCTCAGCCGGATCTCCAGTCCCAGTCGCGGCGGCTTGGCACCGGCGCGCTGGTGGCCCAGTTGCCAGAGGGCCCCCTGGCTGTTGGGCCGCAGCCGGGCGCTGGCGCCGCTGAGCTGTAACTGCAGCACCGGCACGCCTTCGCGCAGGCTGGCAAACGGATCGAGGCTGGCGGTGATCCGCTCCGCCGTCAGGGTTGAGGGGTTGTCTGGGCCCGGGCGAAACCGGCTCGGGCCAATCTCAAGGCCCCAGGGCCGCAGACCCCCGTAGGCACCGAGCTCAAGGGGGTGGCCCATCACCCGTGATACCTGTGCGGCCAGGCGCCATTGCCACTGGCGATAGAGGGCCCCGGCCAGCCGATCAGCCAGGGCGAAGCCGGCGACGCCAAGGCCCGCCACCACGGCCAGACGCACTGGCCAGCGCCGCCGACCCGAGGGGCCCTGCCGCTTGCGGGCGGACGGGACCTGGGCCCGGGCTGAGTCCTGTGGCGGCAACCCCATCGGCCTGTGGCTGTCACCGTTTGAGGTTGGCGCAATATAAAGGCCTTCTCCAGACCACCCCTCCATGCCCGCCGATCCCCTGCTCCTGAAGGCCGGCCTCTGGCTGGGGGTGGCCACCGGCCTGCTGCTGCTGGCAACGGTTGTGGCATTTGTCGTTGGCTGGGGAACCCGCTTTCGCCTGGTGGGGGTGACCAGCTTCACCGGCCTGCTGGCGATTTCCTGCCTGGCCTTTGCGATCAGCTATTCGCCCCGCACCCAGGTGGCCGGCGCCGTGTCGGTGCCCGTGGTGTTCGACAACGGCACCGACCTGGTAATCGCCGCCGCCCCGGCCGAACTGGCCCCGGCGGCCTACGGCCCCAGCCTTGAGCAGGTGGCCCTCAATCTCAAGGGCAGTGGCCGTACCAGTCCCGATGGCCTGGTGCATGTGCGTCTGCGCCGGGTCGACTTCATTGAGCCGGGCCTGAGCCGGCCAGTGGTGCTGGCCGAGGCCACCTTGGGCCTGCACGGCGAGGGTGTGACGGTGGTGCTGCCGTGAGGCGGGCCCGGGCGGCTGGGGCTGGCCGGGCCCTGGGCTCGCTAGGCGGCTCGGCCGCCAAATCCGGCAGGGGAGCTGCTTAGGTGCTGCGCCTGGCCAGCCATTTCAAGGCGGAAGCGGCCGTCCTTCAGGCCGCCGCCATTGAGGCCTGGCCGGAGCTGGCGGCCCTCAGCGACGCCGAGCTGCGGCGCTTGGCCAGCAGCGGTCGGGCCTCGGAACAGCGCTTGATCAAGCTGCGCGGCCAGGCGCGGCTGGTGGTTGAGGTGGGCCTGGAGCCAGATGAGGCGGCCCTGTTGCTCTATGCCGGCATCGCCAGCGCCCAGGGCCTGGCCCAGGCCTCCCACCAGCACCTGTTGGTGCAACTGGGGCGGCTCGAGCGCTCGCTCACAGGCATGGCGCCGCCCCGGGTTGATGGCGTGACCCTGCAGCGCTGGATCCGCCAGGCCCGATCGGCCACCACCCGCCCGCCGAACTGACCCCGTCCCGGCCACGTCATTGCGCCATTCGCCCCGACAATGGACTGAACCGCCGGAGGTTCGACTTGGCCCTCCCCATCCCCCCAGCCCGGCCCATCTCCACCCACCACACACCAGGGCTTCGCCTGCAGCTCTGGCTTGCCAGCGCGACCCCTTGGGTTGGAACAACCCTGCAGGCTGGAGCAGCTCTGAGGATTGGAGCAGCTCTAACGGTTGGAGCAGCCTTGCAAGTTGGCGCAGCCCTGCTAGTTGGAGCAGCCCCGCTGCTTGTTAGCCCGGCCCCGGCCCAGGCCGGTTCGGCCCTGCTCGATCGGGTCAAGCAGAATCCGAAGCTGGCTGTAGCGATTTGCGCAGAATTGCGCGGGCTCAATGCCCAGGGCATCAACTCCACCAGCCCCCAGGCGGTCGATCGGATTGCCGCGATGCAGGGGCTCAACAAAACCGACGCCGAAATTCTCACCACTTATGTGGTGGGTCTGCACTGCCCAGACGTGCGCTGAGGTGGGGGGCTACGCCACGGGGACCGAGCCAGAGCCTCTCGATCAAGCGCCAGCAGGCCTCCGAGTCCGCGACCAGGCCATCCCGGCCAGCGACGGCGTCGCCCTGGCCTGCCGCATCTGGCTCCCCCCCGGGGCTGGCCCCTGGCCAACTCTCTTAATGCGCCAGCCCTACGGCCGGGCGATCGCATCCACCGTCACCTATGCCCACCCCCAGTGGTACGCCAGCCACGGCTATGCCGTGGTGGTGCAGGACTGCCGTGGTTGGGGTGACTCCGGCGGCCAGGCGGCCGGGTTTGGCCAGGAGGCGGCAGATGGCACGGCGACCCTGGCCTGGTTGCGGCGCCAGAGCTGGTGCAACGGCCGGGTGGGCGCTTACGGTTTTTCCTACCAGGGCCTCACCCAGCTGTTGCTGGAGGATCCCGGACCCCAATTCGATGCCCTGGCGCCGGCCATGGCCGGCCTGGATGAACGGCTGCACTGGGCCAGCGATGGCGGCGCCCATTGGTGGGCCCTGCAGCTGGCCTGGGGCCTGCAATTGGCGGCCCTCGCCTGCCGCCGCCGCCAGGATCATTCGGCTTGGCAGGAGATCCGCGCCAGCTTGGAGAGCGGCCGCTTCCTGGCGGACGGGCCGGCCTTGCTCGAGCGCCACGACCCCAGCTCCATGGGTCTGGCCTGGTTGCGGCGCGACCCCGCCAGCAGCGAGGGCTGGACCTGCCATCAGCCGCCCTGTGGCCTCCTGGGCCAGCCCCTGCTGTTGATCGGTGGCTGGCACGACCCCTACCTCAACGGCGTACTCGACCTCTGGCGCCAGGCCGAGGCGGCCGGCGGCCAGCCCCTGCTGCGGATCGGCCCCTGGACCCATCTCGACTGGGGCGGTGGCCTCGATCGGCTGCAGCTGGCCTTCTTTGATCGACACCTCAAGCCCGCTGCCAGGGATCGGGCCCCAGCCCCAGCCCCTGATGGCCTGGGCCTGGGCCCTTGGGCTCAGGCAAAAAGCCTTTGGAGCCGTGGTTCTGCAGCCCTGGCCCGCCGCCTCGGCCAAGCGGGCGAGCCAGGGGCCCAGGGGGCCCTTCCCCTGGCTTCAGCGCCGCCGCCCAGGGACCAGCCCCCGGAGCAGCCCGTTGCCCTGCTGGCCGACCTGGGCACGGGACTCTGGCTGGCCCGCTCCCCCTTCTCTTCCAGTGGCCAGGTCTGGGGGTTGCAGAGCCAGGGCCTGGCCGCCATCGAGGCCAGCGAAGGCTGCCTGCTGCCCCTGGCGGGGCCCGAACCCGATCCGGATTCCGGCGCCGGTGCACCAGTCCCGGTTGTGCTGGTCCACGACCCCTGGCGGCCCCTGCCGGGCCGGGGGGGGCACCTGGGCCTCGATGCCGGCTTGGTGGAGCGCGGCGATCTCGATCGCCGCAGCGACGTGGCCTGTTTCAGCAGCGCACCGCTCGAGACACCCCTGGAGCTTTTGGGGCGGCCCGTGCTGGAGCTCGAGGCCAGGGCCGACCAGCCGGGCTTTGACCTCTGCGGAGCCCTGTCGCTGCTGAAGGCTGATGGTCGGGTGCTGCAGCTCAGTACCGGCGTGGGTCGCTGGCTGGGGGACTCCTGCCAAGACCTGCGCCGCCGCCGCCTCAGCCTCCAGCCCCTGCTGGTGACCTTGCAACCGGGCGAGCGCCTGCGCCTTTCGATCGGGGCTGCCGCCTGGCCCCAGATCGCTGTCAATCCAGGCACCGGCGCCATGCCCTGGGGTCCGGCCGGTGCGGACCATCGGGTCATCACCCTGGCGCTGCATCTGGATCTCGCCCAATTGCGCCTCGAGCCCATGGTTGGCCCTGCTTAATGGCGGCGGCTGCGGGGGGTTGGGCCAGACTGGCCGCACCGTTCCCCCCGTCACCGGTTTGCCCGTGCCCGTGAAGCTGCGCTCCGCCCTGCTGGGCCTGGCCATGGCCACTGGCCTGGCTGGCCCCCTGGCCCCTCCCCTCCAAGCCGCAGGCCCGGCTGGCGCCCAGACCGCGGCACCGGCCCAGGCCAGCCCCGTCAGTGCCATCACCCAAGCCCAGGCCACCGAGGCGGCCCGGCGGGTGCTGGAGGCCCTGCGCAGTGGCGATGCCAACGCCCGCTACGCCCTGTTTGCCGATGCCCTGAAGCGCACCAGCAGCCCGGCCATGGTGGCCAACACCATGAAGACCCAGCCGAAGGTGCTCAGCTACCGCATCCTGCGGGTGTTGCCGGGTCTGAGCAATTCGATGGTCGAGGCCACCCTCAACACCAGCGCCGGCTCCCGGGACGTGGTGCTGGTGCTCAACAACGCCGGCCAGCTGGCCGGCTTCCAGAACGACAACGCCGACCAGCTTTCGACCGATGTGGTTAATCGGTTTGTCCAGGCCCTGCTCAATGGCCAGTTCGTCACAGCCCGCAGCTTCTTGAGCCTGCTGATGCAGGACGAACTCACCCCCTCAGCCCTGCAGAGCAAATGGCAGCGACTGCAACGGGTCACCGGCAATGCCATCAAGGTGCGACACCTGCTGCTGGCCGACAGCGCCCCTGATCAGAAGCTGGTGATCGTCAGCTTGGATTTCCAGCGCCTCACTGACAGCTTGTTCGTGATCCTTAACGACAAAAACGAGATCACCGGTGTCGATTTCCCGAACGAACCGGTCAAACCTGCAGTGGCTCGCTGAATTCGGCAAAGGGGATGGGCAGGGAGCCTAAGCTCCCTGCCACGTTGCTGCCCTGAAGCCTGTGCTGGTCCGGCTCGATTGGATGGTGGACGAGGCCCTCAGGTTGGCCGAATGCCGCCATGACCACCCCCTGGCCATCCTGGGTCCCCAGCCCCTCGAGGGTGGCGGCTGGGTGGTGCGGATCTGGATGCCGGAGGCGGAGCAGGTTGAGCTGCTGATCGACGGCCAGACCCTGGCGTTGACCACGCCCAACCACCCCTGGCTGTTCGAAGCGTCCCTTGAGAACGATCCCGGTAGTGCCTATCAGGCGCGGGTTCGGCGCGGTGGCATTGAGCATGTGCAGCACGATCCCTGGTCGTTCCGCCATGAGTGGATGGGCGAGCTGGATCGCTTGCTCTTCGCCGAAGGCAACCATCACCACATCTGGCGGCGCATGGGCGCCCATGCCACCGAACACAACGGCATCGCCGGTGTTCAGTTTTGCCTCTGGGCCCCCCATGCCCGCAGCGTCTCGCTGCTGGGCGATTTCAACAGCTGGGATGGGCGCCATCATCCGATGCAGTCGCGGGTGGGGGGCAGCTGGGAGCTGTTCATCCCCGGCCTCAAGCCCGGCCAGATCTACAAATATGAAGTGCGCAGCCCGGATGGGCACTGCTACCAGAAGGCCGATCCCTATGGCTTCCGCCATGAGATCCGCCCCCAAACGGGCTCGGTGGTGGCGGAACTTGACACCTACAGCTGGGCTGACGCCACCTGGATGGCCGAGCGCGATAGCGCCAATCCCCTCGACCAGCCGATCTCGGTCTACGAGATGCACCTGGGCAGCTGGATGCATGCCAGCGCGGACCAGCCTTACTTAGAAGCGGATGGCAGCGCCCGTGCCCCCGTGGCCGCCGCAGACCTCAAGCCCGGCGCCCGCCTGCTCACCTATCCGGAGCTAGCCGATCGGTTGATCCCCTATGTGTTAGCCCGCGGCTTCACCCACGTCGAGCTGATGCCGATCTCGGAGCATCCCTTTGATGGCTCCTGGGGGTATCAGGTGACGGGCTGGTATGCCCCCACCAGCCGCTTCGGCACCCCGGATGAGTTCCGGGCCTTTGTCGATCGCTGCCACGCCGTAGGCATCGGCGTGATTCTCGACTGGGTGCCGGGTCATTTCCCCAAGGACAGCCATGGCCTGGCCTTCTTCGATGGCGCCCATGTCTATGAGCATGCCGATCCCCGTATCGGCGAGCACAAGGAATGGGGCACCCTGATTTTTAATTACAGCCGCAACGAAGTTCGTAACTTCCTGGTGGCCAATGTAATCTATTGGTTTGAGCAATTCCATATTGATGGCATCCGCGTTGATGCGGTGGCTTCGATGCTCTACCGCGATTACCTGCGCCCCGATGGCCAGTGGCTGGCCAATGACCAGGGCGGCCGCGAGAACACCGAGGCGGTGCTGTTCCTGCAGCAAGCTAACCATGTGTTGTTCGAGCATTTCCCTGGGGCCCTGTCAATCGCCGAGGAATCCACCACTTGGCCGATGGTGACCCAGCCCACCAGCATGGGCGGCCTGGGTTTCAACCTCAAGTGGAACATGGGCTGGATGCACGACATGCTCGATTATTTCGAGCTTGATCCCTGGTTCCGCCAGTTTCACCAGAACAACCTCACCTTCTCGATCTGGTACACCTACACCGAAAACTTCATGTTGGCGCTTAGCCACGATGAAGTGGTGCATGGCAAGAGCAGCCTCCTGCATAAGATGCCCGGAGACGATTGGCAGAAATTTGCCAATGTTCGGGCATTGCTCGGCTACATGTGGACCCATCCGGGCAAGAAAACCATCTTCATGGGGATGGAATTCGGCCAGCGTTCCGAATGGAATGTCTGGGGCGACCTGCAGTGGGAACTCCTAGAGCACGAATCCCATCGCGGTCTGCAGCGCCTTGTCGATGACCTCAACGTCTTCTACAAGTCTGAGCGGGCCCTCTGGGGCGACGATTTCGACCAGTTCGGCTTCCAGTGGATCGATTGCAACGACAACCGCCACTCGGTGATCAGTTTCATGCGGCGCGAGAGCACCACCGGTCGCTGGGTGCTGGTGGTCTGTAACTTCACCCCCCAAAGCCATGCCCATTACCGGGTGGGCGTGCCGATGGCGGGCTACTACGCCGAGGTGTTCAACACCGATGCCGAGCGCTATGGCGGCAGCAACCTGGGCAACCTGGGCGGCAAGTTCAGCGATGCCGTCGGCATCCATGGCTACGACCAGTCCCTCAACCTCTGCCTGCCGCCCTTAAGTGTGCTGGTGCTCAGCCGCGATGAGAAACGGAGTCAGGAGCTCTGTGACGCCGCTGCCGAAAGCGGCGCTGCAATCGGGTAAGTTCGCCGCTGAACCCGCTTTTCGCCATGTCTGGAACCGCCCCCCTGCTGCTGCGCGCCGCCCGAGGTGAGCAGGTGGAGCGTCCTCCGGTCTGGATGATGCGCCAGGCCGGTCGTTACATGAAGGTCTACCGCGACCTGCGCGACCGGCACCCTGGCTTTCGCGAGCGCTCCGAGAACCCGGATCTCTCCTATGAGATCTCGATGCAGCCCTTTCACGCCTTCAAACCCGATGGCGTGATCCTCTTTTCAGACATCCTCACGCCCTTGCCGGGCATCGGCATCGACTTCGACATCATCGAAAGCCGCGGTCCGATCATCGAGCCCGCCATCCGCTCCCAGGCCCAGGTGGATGCCCTGCGGCCCCTCGATCCGGCCGAAGCCCTGCCCTTCGTCGGTGAGGTGCTGGGCCGCCTGCGTCGCGACGTGGGTAACGAGGCCGCCGTGCTCGGCTTTGTTGGAGCCCCCTGGACCCTGGCCGCCTACGCGGTCGAGGGCAAAAGCTCCAAGAATTACGCCGTGATCAAGGCGATGGCCTTCCAGGAGCCGGCCCTGCTGCACAAGCTGCTGGCCCATCTGGCCGATTCGATCGCCACCTATGTGCGCTATCAGATCGATTCCGGCGCCCAGGTGGTGCAACTGTTTGATTCTTGGGCCGGCCAGCTCTCGCCGATTGATTACGACACCTTCGCCGCCCCCTACCAGAAACGGGTGATCGACCAGGTGAAGGCCACCCACCCGGACACCCCCCTGATTCTCTATATCTCCGGCAGCGCCGGGGTGTTGGAACGCATGGGGCGCACCGGCGTCGACATCGTTTCGCTCGACTGGACCGTGGATATGGCCGAAGGCATTGCCCGCCTGCCTGAGCATGTGGGCGTGCAAGGCAACGTCGATCCCGGCCTGCTGTTCGGCACCCCAGCCGCCATCCGCGAGCGGATCATCGATTGTGTGCGCAAGGCCAAGGGCCGCAGACACATCCTCAACTTGGGCCATGGCATCTTGCCCGGTACGCCGGAAGAGAACGCCCGGGTGTTCTTTGAGACGGGCAAATCCGTCAACGAGTTGATCGGAGCTGGCGTTTGAGCCAGTCGCTTGATCCCGGGACCCCCAACGCCCGCACCGACCAGGCCCTAACCCCCCAAGCCGGGTCAGTCCAGCTCCAGGCCTCTGAGCCAACGGCGCTTGGATCCAAGCGCCCCGCACGGATCCTGATCACCGGCGCCAGTGGCTGCGTCGGCCAACACATCGCCGATCAGCTGTTTCGTGAAACCGAGGCGGAGCTGCTGCTTTGGCTGCGGGATCCGGCCAAGCTCACCGCCGTGCCGGCGGACCATCCCCGCATCACCCTGCTGGTCGGCGACCTGCGTGACGGCGAGCCCCACCGGGCCGCCATCGCCAGCGCCGATCGCATCATCCATACGGCCACCGCCTGGGGAGATCCGGAGCGGGCCATGCAGGTGAATGTGGTGGCGGTGAAGGCCTTGCTGGCCGCCGCCGATCCCGAGCGGCTGCAGCAGGTGATCTATTTCTCCACCGCCAGCATCCTCAACCGCCAGCTGCAAACCCTCCCTGAGGCGATGGAGTTTGGCACCGAATACATCCAGACCAAGGCCCTCTGCCTCGAGCAGCTGGAGAGCCATCCATTGGCAGAGCGGATTGTGGCCGTGTTCCCCACCTTGGTCTTCGGTGGCCGGGTCGATGGCGGCGGTCCCTTCCCCACCAGTTACCTCACGACCGGCCTGGCCGAAGCAACCCGTTGGCTGTGGCTGGCCCGCTGGCTGCGCACTGATGCCAGCTTTCATTTCATCCATGCCGGCGACATCGCCCGGGTCTGCGTGCACCTGGCCAGCCGGCCCCATCAGGCCAATTCGGAACCGGGCCAGGGCCTGGTCAGGCGCCTCGTG
The DNA here is from genome assembly GCA_945860085.1 of Synechococcus sp. UW140. Lineage (GTDB taxonomy): Bacteria > Cyanobacteriota > Cyanobacteriia > PCC-6307 > Cyanobiaceae > BAIKAL-G1. The sequence goes on from CAMAPJ010000011.1 coordinate 21,300, forward strand.
CTGGGGCAGCCGGTGGTCACGGTCAATGGCACGGTCAGTCGCCTCTGCCGTTGGCGCCGCGTTTGGCAGGCGCCCTTCGGCATCGACTTAACCGGCTGGTTAATCGAGGGCCTGATCAAGCTGCTGCGCATTGAGGTCAACGCCTGGGATCGCTTCTCGATTCGTCAGCGCCATTTCCAGCACGAGCCGGTCAGCCCCCCGGAACGGTTTGGCCTGGTGAGTGAGGCCCCCAGCCTCGAGGCCGTGTTTGCGGCGGCGGGCCTGCCCCGCAAGGGCCGGATTTAGGCCCCCTGGTCCCTTCCCCGACAAAGTGTTGCGATCGTGGGGCCCAACGCCTCGCAGCGGCCCCCTTCAGCCTTAGTTTCAATGGGTTGAACGAGCTCCGATGCGCCGTTTTCTATCTCTGATTGCTGTTTGCCTGGCGCTGGTGCTGGGTGCTTCCCCCAGCTTTGCCGTCGATGCGACCCACGGCGCCCAGATTTTCTCCGCCAACTGCGCGGCCTGCCACATGGGTGGCGGCAACGTGGTCAATGCTGAACGCACCCTCAAGCAGGACGCCCTGGAGGCCTATCTGGCCAACTACAGCGCCGGCCATGAGGCTGCAATTGTTTACCAGGTCACCAATGGCAAAAACGCCATGCCGGCTTTTGGGGGCAAGCTGAGCTCCGGCGACATCGAAGACGTGGCCGCCTACGTCGAATCGATGAGCAGCAAGGGCTGGGCCTGATTGCCCTGAGCCTTCCCGGCTCGCCAATCATGCAAGGACCCCATTTGGGGTCCTTTTTTTATGTATCAACGGTTGGATCAGCTTTGCCGAAGCCAATCCAAGGGCCTCAACCCTGTCCGGACACCGTTCAGACTCTTCCCGGGCCCCGTTCCTAACCCCGGCGTGGGCCTGCTGAAGGATCAGATCGATCAGCGAAGCGCCTCGCTGGCGCGACGGGCCGCCAACACCGCCAGGTAGAGGTCTTCGGGAATCTCTCGAATGTCGTATTCGCTCGGCAGCACGCCGTGGTGGTGGCGATGGACCACCAGCCAGCAATTGCGTTCCGGGTCGGCGCCGGTGGCATCGAACTGCCGGGATTCGCGGGCCAGCTGCTCGATCAGCTCGGGCCCGGCTCCGTCCTGGTTTTCGTCTTCGCCTTCGCCTTCGCCTTGGTCCTTGTCCTGGTCTTGGCCCTGGTCCTGCTCCCGGTCCTGGCCCAGCCAGCCGGCCGGCCCAGCGCCTGGCAGCGCTCCAGGCGCTGGCTTGTCATGGGCGCTTGGCATCGGGCGATCGGCAACAACGGCGAGGCGTGGTCCCAGTGGTGAGCCTGGCGCCGCCTTAGCCAGCGACGCCAGGCTCAGGCAGACTGCCAGAACGCACGATTGACCATCATGGCAAGGGCCCGGCAAGACTGGCTGCAGCTGGGCCCCGCCCTTGTGACCCTGGGCTCGGCCCTGGTCCTGCCAGCCTTTGCGGCTCCCGCTTCCGCCCAGGTTTCGCCCAGGCTGGTTGCGGTCCAGGCCCAGCTGGCCCCCCCCGTCGCTGCCAATGGTTCGGGGACCTTGCCGGGGGCCTCCCTTGTCCAGGTCATGGACAACGGCATTGTGCCGCGCAAGGGCAGCAGTTGTCCCCTGGTTGTGCCGAGCCAGGTGGATTTCCTGCAGCCCAAGCGCCTCAAGCCCGAGGAGGTGAAGGCGAAAAATGCCGCCGGCTGCCTCTCCCCCGCCGATGCGATCTACGGGGCCGATGGCTGTCCGCTCAAGCTATGCCCCAACCCCCAGTGGCAGGGGCTCTGAGCCGCCAGTAACGCCCTCTGGCCCTTGGTAGGGGGGTGTGAAGTCAGGGCGTCACTCAGCTGAGGCCTGCCTACGGCAACGGCCGCTGGCCTCAGCCGCCGTTGCCGTAGGCCACCTGGCAGACCGCATTGAGCAACTGGGCTTGGTTGCCATTGCTGGGGATGTGGCCATTGAGCAATCCCTGCTGACAATTGGCAGCGCCGTTGACCAGCATGCCGTTGACCAGGTAGTTGAAACTGAGCCCATAGTTGCCGACCGCTTCCACCGAGCCGTAATTGAGCTGGTAGTTGCTCTGAGGCACCATGATTAGGGACGATTGCACCGCTGCGGCGTTATTCACCAGGGCCGTAATCGCGGCTCCGCTGGCCAGGCCCGCTAGGCCCCAGGCCATCGCGTTGTTACCCCACCAGCCCCAGGAATTCGGCGCCCAGCGATACCAGCCCGCATTCCAGGGACGGCTGTTCCAATACCCGCCATTATTCCAGGCTGGATGCCAGCCGTTGTAGGGGCGATTGTAGAAATTATTAGGACCGTTATAAGGATTGACGACGGTCCGATTGTAGGGATTGACGAGGGCGCGATTGCCAGGATAGGTATTCAAACGATTGTCGTTTGAGTTGTAAGAATTCACCGCGGCTGGTCGGTTATTGATGCCCGGATTAAGGCCCTGGCCGTAGGCGGGCCGCACCCCACCGCCATAGAGGGGGTGGGCGCCGTTGTAGCCACGGTGCCAGTCATCGCCGTTGAAGTGATAGGCGCCGCCCACACCGGCCCCATCCACGCCAACCCGATCGACACCGGCGCGCACCTCCCAGGCCAGGCCCGCCAAAGGGGTCATGGCGCCCAGGGCCACCAGGCCGGCGGCGAGGGCTGGTCGCAGCGCCGCTGCACCGGCTTTGGCCAGGCTTTGGCGCTGGCTCGCCGCAGGCTTCTGGTCTGCTTCAGGCCCGATCTGGGGCCGACAGGGCAGGGAAACGCTCAGCAGATCAGGGGTCATGGTAGGGGACGCCGGGGCAAAAGGCCGGTCGCATTTCTTGGTTTAGCCACGACTAGGGGGCCGCGCCGCCCCTTGGCAGATGGGGACGCCAAGGCCAGCCTGGTAGGCAAAGGGCGGTTCTTGCGACAGGACGAGTCGGTCTGCCCACCTTGGGGTGGGAGGGCCGTCCCGACTGGTTCGGTGCTCCTCTCCTGCCACCTAGGCCGCACGCCATACGGTCTTGTCCAAAGCCCTCAAAGGAGGATCCGCCATGCAACCCACCGCTGAGCTGTTCACCGAACAGGCCTGGGGCGCCATCGTCGCTGCCCAGCAACTCGCCCAACAGAAGCGTCAACCCCAGATCGAGACCGAACATCTGTTCGCCGCCCTGCTCAACCAGCAGGGCTTGGCGGGTCGGGTGCTGGAGAAGGCGGGGGTGGATCGCACCAGCCTGGCCCAGAAGCTCGAGGCCTTTATCGCCGCCCAGCCCAACCTGGCCGCTGCCCCGGACAATCTCTATCTGGGCAAGGCCCTCAATAGCCTGCTGGACGGCGCCAACAGCCTCAAGGGCGAATTCGGAGATAGCTTCATTGCCATTGAGCATCTGCTGCTGGCCCTGGCGGCGGATGAGCGCTGTGGTCGCCAGCTGCTCAGCCAGGCGGGCGGCGATGCCAAAAAACTCAAGGCGGCGATCGAGTCCGTGCGCGGCAGCCAGAAGGTTACTGACCAGAATCCGGAAGGCACCTACGAGTCGCTCGAAAAGTATGGCCGTGATCTCACTGCCGCCGCCCGGGAGGGCAAACTGGATCCAGTGATTGGCCGCGATGAGGAAATTCGCCGCACGATCCAAATTCTCTCGCGCCGCACCAAGAACAACCCGGTCTTAATCGGCGAACCTGGTGTCGGTAAGACCGCCATTGTTGAGGGTCTGGCCCAGCGGATTGTCAATGGCGATGTACCAACGGCCCTGCAGAATCGCCAGCTGATTGCCCTCGATATGGGGGCCCTGATTGCCGGGGCCAAATACCGAGGTGAATTCGAGGAGCGGCTCAAGGCTGTGCTCAAGGAGGTCACCTCCAGCCAGGGCCAGATCGTGCTGTTCATTGATGAGATCCATACTGTCGTGGGGGCCGGCGCCAGTGGCGGCGCCATGGATGCCAGCAACTTGCTGAAACCCATGCTGGCCCGCGGCGAGCTGCGCTGCATTGGTGCCACCACCCTCGATGAACATCGCCAGCACATCGAAAAGGATCCAGCCCTAGAGCGGCGTTTCCAGCAGGTGTTTGTCGATCAACCCACAGTAAAAGACACTATCTCGATCCTGCGGGGCCTCAAGGAGCGCTATGAAGTGCACCACGGCGTGCGCATCGCCGATAACGCTCTTGTGGCGGCGGCGGTACTCAGCAGCCGCTATATCGCCGATCGCTTCCTGCCCGATAAGGCCATCGATTTGATGGATGAATCGGCGGCTCGGCTCAAGATGGAGATCACCTCTAAACCGGAGGAGATCGATGAACTCGATCGGCGCATCCTGCAGCTGGAGATGGAAAAACTGTCCCTGGCCCGCGAATCCGATCCAGCTAGCCGCGACCGGCTCGAGAAGCTGGAGCGGGAGCTGGCTGAGTTGTCGGAGCAGCAGAGCAGCCTCAATGCCCAGTGGCAGAAGGAAAAGAGCTCGATTGACGCCTTGAGCGCCATCAAGGAGGAGATTGAGCAGGTGCAGCTCCAAGTGGAGCAGGCCAAGCGCAGCTACGACCTCAACCGGGCCGCCCAGCTTGAATACGGCACCTTGGCCGATCTGGGCCGCAAGCTCGCCGCCAAGGAGAGCGAACTCAGCGAGAGCCATGGCGACAAAAACCTGCTGCGTGAGGAGGTTACCGAAGACGACATTGCCGATGTGATTGCCAAATGGACCGGCATTCCGGTCAGCAAGCTGGTGCAGTCGGAGATGGAAAAACTGCTGCATTTAGAGGCCGAACTGCATCAACGGGTGATCGGTCAGGAGCAGGCCGTCACCGCCGTGGCCGATGCGATTCAGCGCTCTCGGGCCGGCCTGTCCGATCCGAATCGGCCGATCGCCAGTTTCTTGTTTCTAGGACCCACAGGCGTGGGTAAAACCGAGCTCTCCAAGGCCCTAGCTGCCCAGCTGTTTGATAGCCAGGAGGCGATGGTGCGCATCGATATGAGCGAATACATGGAGAAGCACGCCGTGTCCCGGCTGATCGGAGCCCCTCCCGGCTATGTGGGCTATGAGGAAGGCGGCCAGCTCACCGAGGCGGTGCGGCGCCGGCCCTATGCGGTGATTCTGTTTGACGAGGTCGAAAAGGCCCATCCCGATGTCTTCAATGTGATGCTGCAGATTCTCGATGACGGCCGCGTCACTGATGGTCAGGGCCGCACCGTCGATTTCACTAATACAGTTCTAATCCTTACTAGCAATATCGGTAGTCAGTCGATTCTTGATCTCGCTGGCGATCCGGCCCGCCATGGCGAGATGGAGGAGCGGGTGAACGGGGCTTTGCGGGGCCATTTCCGCCCTGAGTTTCTCAATCGCCTCGATGAATCGATCATCTTCCATAGCCTGCGCAGCGATGAATTGCGCCAGATTGTGATCTTGCAGGTGGCGCGGCTGCGTCAACGGCTCGCTGAGCGCAAGCTCGGCCTTGTGCTCAGCGAGGAGGCCCTTGATTGGCTGGCCCAGGCCGGCTACGACCCGGTTTATGGCGCCCGGCCCCTGAAGCGGGCGATCCAGCGGGAGCTGGAAACGCCGATCGCCAAATCGATCCTGGCCGGCCAGTTTCTCGCCGGCAGCGCCGTTGCCGTCTCGGTTCAGGAGGGCCGCCTCCACTTCCAACCCCAGGAGCCGGCCCGCTTACCGGTGCTCGTCTGACCGTTCCGGCGGGTTGATCGGCTCAGGAGAAATCCAGAGGGGCTGATCAACCGGAGCCGCTCGTTCAACGCCGCAGTTTCAAGGCCTCCCGCTCAATTGGGCAGCGGTGCCAGGTTCACCGTGGTGCCATCGAGATCGGCGTAGGACTGGGGGTCACAGGTGAGCACGATCACCTGCAGCCCGCGGGCCACGGCCAGGGCCAGCATCTGCTGGAGCCGGGCGAGCCGCTGTGGATCGGCATAGGTGAAGGCATCATCAAAGACCAACGGCAGGACGTCGTCGTGGCCGGCCTTGAGCACATCGGCCATCGACAGGCGCAGGGCGGTGCCGAGCTGTTCGCGCATGCCGCCACTGAGCTCGCTGAAGCTGAAGCGTTCCTGGCCCCGCTGCAGCTGCAGGGCGGAAAAGCCCGACTCGCTCTCGTAGCGCAACTGGCAGCTGGCCCCAGCCGGAAGCAGGGGCCGAAGATAGTGGTTGATCGAGCGGGCCAGCGGTTCGCTATAGCGGCTTGAGAGGTCGGCCTGGGCCGCCTTGAACAGATCGCGCAGCAACAGTTGGCCATCACAAAGCCGCTGCAGGGAGCCGTGATCGAGCTGGGCCTGCTCCAGGGTGGCCTGGGCCTGTTCCAGGGCTCCATGGGGATCACTGGCGCCGATCGTTTCGCAGCGTTGCCGGGCGGCGGCCTGGCTGGCGATTAGGTGCAACACCTCCGACTCGGCCTGCTGAATCTCGGCCGCCAGCTGGGGCAGGGCTTCGGCTCCCTGCCCGAGGCGACTGGTGGCCAGTTCCCCCTCCAGGGCGACCACCTGGGTTGCAGCACGGGCCACCTGGCTGTCCAGCTGCTGCAGGGCTGCGGCTAGGGCGGACTCGCCGCCGTGACGCTGGACCAGCTCCTCGGCGCGGGCTTGGGTCTGGCTGCGCTCGCCAGCCAGCTTGGCAAGGGTTTCGCTGCTGGCCGCCTGGCGCCGGCGGGCCGCCTCCAGCCGTTCGGCCAGCTCAGAGAGGGCGGCCTGGGCCTGGCGCAGCGGGGTGCTGGTGGCGGCGTAGCCCTGTTGCAGTTGGCGATGCAGCTGCTCGAGGGCCTCCAGTTCGCTGGGTAACTCGCCGCTCTGGAGCTGGGCCTGGCGCTGCTCCTGGAGGGGGGCCAGGTCCCGTTGGAGCTCTTGTAGGCGGGTGAGCACGGTGGATCGCTTGGCCGCATGGGTCTGGCGATCGCCTGGTGGCAGGCCGGCTCCCTGGGCACTCCCTAGGGAACTGAGCTGCTGTTCCAAAGCCAGGCGTTGGCGGGCCAGGGTCTCGGCTTCGGTCAGGTTGCTGATCCCAAGGGCCTGGAGCGCTGCGGTCAGGGCCGTTTCACTTCCTTGGCGTTGCTGGCGCGCCTGGGCTAAAGCCTGGCCGCCACCGGGGCTAATGCGCAGCACCACGCCCCTGCCCACCTGCAGCTCCCTGGCTTCGCTGAGGCGCAGGTCTGCTCCTGGCTCTAGGGGCTGGCCCGCCAGCAGGACCACTTGGTCGGCCCGCAGCAGTTCCACCCCGGCGGCCATGGCCCCCAGGCGGGTTTCGGCATCACGCCGGGCCCGATCCAGGCCCTGGACAACCGCCAGGGCGGCCCCATCGATTGGCGGCAGGGCTGCCAGGTGGGCCATCAGGGTGGCCCTGGCCTGCTCCTGGCGTTCCAGCTGGGCCAGGTTGGCGTCGAGCCGGGCCAGGTCCGCTTGCAGCCGGGCCTGTTCGACTAGGCGCTGCAGCCATTGGCCCCGTTCGGTGATCGACTGGCGCTCGGCCTCAAGCCTGGTGCGCTGCTGGTCCTGTTCCACCCGCTGTTGCTCCAGCTGGGTCAGGTCGGCCGTGGCCCGATCGCGGGCGACCCCTAGGTCCTGGGCCTGCAGGCCCAGATGCTCCAGGCGGGCCGCCAGCTGGCGCAGGTCGGCCAGGTCGCTGCGCAGGGCTTGCTGGCGTAACTGCAGGGGTTCTCGTTGCTGCCGGGCCAGGGCCAGGGCCGCCTCCAGCCGGGTCTGTTCGGTGGCAGCCGCCTGCAGGCGGCGCTGGCGCTCCCGCAGCTGGGGCAGGCGCTGCTGCTGCAGCTTTTGCAGGCTGGCAGCGCTGCGGCCCAGCTCGTCGCTGGCCGCCCCGTAGTCGACGAGCTGGCGCTCAGCTTGTTGAACGGCTTGGCTAGCTGCCTCAAGGGCCTGCTGGGCGTTCCAGAGGGGCGAATGGCGGCGCAGGTTGCCACGGCCTGGGGTGAAGGTCTCCGCCAGCAGGGTCTCGAGGCGACTGGCCAGCTGCTGGTCCTGGGGCGATTGCATGGCGGTGCCGCCGCCGCGCTCCAATTGGCCCACTAGGGCCGTCAGGTCGTAGTGGGCGCCGCCCTGGGCCAGCAGGTCGTCGCCGGAGTGGCCCTGCATCACCCAGAGGTGGGCCCAGCGGCCGCGCAGCAGGCTGCCGGCCTGGCGACTGCCCAGGGTTTCCTTCACCCCCAGCAGGCTCGCCAACTGCTCTTCCGCCTCGGGACCCTGCCAGTGCTGACCGCTGTCGCTGCGGAGCCGCACCTTGCCGGAGGCGCCACTGAAGCGCTTAACCAGGTTCCAGGCCTCGCCGCGGGCGGCAAAGGCCAGCTCCACCTGGGGCTGGCCCAGGTGCAGGCGGGATTGCAAGGCCTCGACGGGGAGGCCCGTGGCCGTGGCCCGTAGGAACAGGCAGCGGTGCAGGGCCTCCACCAGGGTGCTTTTGCCGGTCTCATTGGGGCCGCCGATCAGGGTCAGGCCCGGGCTGAATTCCAGGGCCAGGTCGCCATGGACGCGGATGTTCTGCAGGCGGCAGGAGAGCAGGCGCATGGCAACAAGGGGCAACCGGGATGCTTCGGGGCTGGGCCCCATCAGGGAGTGGTGGCCAGGCGGAACAGTTCGCAGAGGGCGGCGCGGCTGATCGCGGCGGCGGCGTCATCGACCCCCTGTTCGCGGGCTAGGCGCGCCTGCAGCTCCTGGGCGACGCTGGCGATCAGGGGATCTGCGGGGCGCTGGGTGAGGGCGTCGAGCTCTTCGGCCTGGGGAGCCTGATCGCAGCCGCCCTTGAGTCGCAAGTCCAGCAGTTGCTGCTCCAGATCGGCCAGCAGGGCCGCGTAGCGGCGATGGGCCGCCAGGCTGAGGCTGCCTGAGATCTCCAGCCGCACTAGATCCTGGCCGACCCGGCCGCCGATCTGCTGCTTGAGCAGGGCCTCCAGACGCCCCAGATCAGCTGTTTCGCCCAGGCGCACGGCCAGGTTGTGCCAGCCCAGCCGTCCCGTTGGCAGCGCTTTCACTTCGGGCGCCTGGCCCCGGCCCAGGTCCACCAGGAGCACCTGGCCCCGTTGGTTGGCTTCACCCTGGTCGTGGCGATCTGGCTCCGGGGTGCCGCAGTACCAGGCTTTGGCGCTGACCTGCTTGAGGTTGTGCCAGTCGCCCAGGGCGATGTAATCGAGTTCTCCCTGGGGGAGGCGGGCCAGGTCGATGCGGTTGATGGCCCCGTCAGGCTCCTGAGCCCGGCTAGGTCCGTTGAAGGCGTTGGCGTTGGCGGACCTGTCTGGGGACCCGTCTGGGGACCCCCACCCCTGATCGGCGCCGTAATCCCGCGCCGAAAATCCCTGCACGCCGCCATGGGCGATGACGAGCCGGGGCTTGTCTGGGGGCAGGCTGCTCCAATCCAGGCCCCGGATCCAGCTGGTGGGATCGCTGGCGTCGTGCTGGCGCAGTAGCGGGCAAGGCAACACCAGCAGCTGCTCTAGCTCCAGGGGCTGGCGTTGCAGCAGCAGCTGCAGATTGGGGGCCCGTTCGGCCTGGTGGCGCTGCCATTCAGGGCTGTCCCAGAGGCCGCCGGGGGCGCCGTGGTCGTGGTTGCCGGGGATCACGAGCACCGGCAGGGCCATGGCGCCAATCGCTTCGAGCACCTCCAGGGCGGTGCTGATCGCCACGGTGGTGGAATCGAACAGATCACCGGCCACCACCAGCGCGCTGGCGCCATGGCTGCGGGCGGCCGCGTCGATGCGAGCGAGGGCCCTCAGCCGTTCCTCCTGGAGCCGGAAGCGTTTCTGCGGATCGCTGACGAATTTGTAGGGCTTGCCGATCTGCCAGTCGGCGCTGTGCAGGATCCGCACCAGGCCCGGGGCTGGTGCGCCGCCACTGGCCAGAGCGCCGGCGTCCAGAGCGCCGGAGTCCCGAACGCCGGGGGCCTGTGGGCCTGGGCTAGAGCCAGCCGTCAAGGGCGCCTTGGGGCTGGATCGATCAGCCATGGCCTAGGGCCGCCCCGATCTGGTCGAGCCGCCGGCCATTGACGCCCAGGTCGGAGTCGCCCAGGCGCGAGATCGAGCGGGCCTGCAGGTGGCCGCCAGCCTGGTCGGCGTAGAGCTCCAGATCATCGACAAAGCCGAAGAGGCGGCTGCTGGCCGTGGCGTGGAGATAGGTGGCGGTCTGCTCCTGGATCACCAGGCCGTCCTGCTCCCCCAGCCAGTGGCTGGCTGAGGCGAGGGCGGAGCTCGGGTCGGCCTCACTCCAACTGACGCGGGCGCAATGGGCGGGCGATGGGCAGGCTGCCAGGGATCCGGCCTTCACGCCCAGATCAAGGGGAACCGGACCCTCTAGGTGGAACAGGGAGGCCTGGGCGCCGGCTGGAGCGAGCAACAGCAGCAATGGCAGCAGCAAGGGGAGCAGTAAGGGCAGCAGGACTAGGCCCAGGAAACGACGCAGGGGCAGCACAGGCGCTCAGACAACCATGGACTTGACCGTACCTGGGTTGGCCTGTCCGATGCTGGGGCACCCCTGTGCGCCTGCCATGGCTCTCGACCAGCTCAAGGCCTTTCTGGCTGTCGTTCAGGACGATCCGGCCCTGCGCCAGGCGATTTCAGCGGCGGCCACGGCCGATGACGTGGCCCAGATCGGCGCCGGCCTGGGCTTCAGCTTTTCCGGCGATGAGCTGCTGCGGCTCTCCGGCCAGCGGGTTGGACGGGTCACGGTGACCAAAAACGACCTGCCTGGCGAATACAACTGAGCGGTCCGGGGCTTGTGCTGCCGGGCCCAGCCGCCAGTCCCTACCCAGACCCCTCCGCCAGCAGCGCCAACACCGCCTCGCCGTAACTGGCCAACTTGGCCTTGCCGACGCCGGTCACCCCCGCCAGGCTCGCCAGGTCGAGGGGCCGGCGACTGGCCAGCTCGTTCAAGGTGCGGTCGTGGAAGACCACATAGGGGGGCACCCCCTGGCTGCGGGCTTGCTCGCGGCGCCACTCCTTGAGCGCCAGCAGCAGCTGGGGATCGGCCTCGTCGGCGCCCTCGCCACTTCCAGAACCAACCCGCCTGCCCGCCCCCGCAAACGGGCTGCTGCTGCCGTCCTGGGATCCCTTGCGCTGCTCGCGCCGGGGTAGGGGCAGGCGCAGCTCCAGGGTCACCTCGCCGCGTAGCAGCGGGCTGACCCGTTCGCGATCGCCAAAGCGCAGCCCACCCTGGTTGGCCGGATCGCTGACCAGCAGGCCCGTGGCCACTAGTTGGCGATACAGGCTGCGCCACTGGCCCCGGTCCAGGTCCTTGCCAATGCCATAGACGCTCAGCTCCTTGTGGCCCAGGCTGCGGATTTTTTCGCTGTTGGCGCCCAGCAGTACATCCACTAAGTGGGCGGCGCCGAAGCGGCTGCCGGTGCGATACACCGCCGAGAGGGCCTTGCGAGCCGCTTCGGTCACGTCCTGGGCGCGGTCCGGTTCGAGGCAGACATCGCAGTTGCCGCAGGGCTCAGCCAGGCTTTCGCCGAAGTGGCCCAGCAGCACCTGGCGGCGGCAGATGGAGGCTTCGGTGAAGCTGATTAGGGCATCGAGTTTGCCGTGTTCGATCGCCTTCTGGCTGGCTTCAGCGTCGGAGTCGTCGATGAAGCGGCGCAGCTGGGGCACATCGCCGGGCCCATGCACCATCCAGGCGACGGCGGCCAGGCCATCGCGGCCGGCCCGGCCCGTTTCTTGGTAGTAAGCCTCCAGGCTCTTGGGTAGATCCACATGGGCCACAAAGCGCACATCCGGTTTGTCGATGCCCATGCCGAAGGCGATCGTGGCCACCACGATCACGCCACTGTCGCGGCGAAAGCGCTCCAACACCGTCGAGCGCCGCTGGGGATCAAGGCCGGCGTGATAGGCCAGGGCGTCAAAGCCGGCCGCAGCCAGCTCCTGGGCCAGGCGATCGACCCGCTGGCGCGAGCGGGCGTAGACGATGCCGGCCTCCCCTTTGCGGGGCGCCAGAAACTCCTGCAACTGGGCTCCCGGGCCCTCCTTCTCCCGCACCAGATAGGTGATGTTGGGCCGATCGAAGCTGGCCAGGAACACCCGGTCGTCTTGCAACCGCAGCCGCAGGCGGATGTCCTCGCGGGTGCGGTCATCGGCCGTGGCGGTGAGGGCTAGGCGCGGGATGGAGCGGAAGCGCTCGGCCAGCACGGCTAGCTGCAGATACTCCGGCCGGAAATCGTGGCCCCATTGGGAGACGCAATGGGCCTCATCAATGGCGAATAGGGCAATCGGCAGCTCGGCCAGGCGATCGAGGCAGTCGCCTGCCAGTAGCCGCTCCGGCGAGAGATAGACCAGGTCCAGCTCCCCGGCCCGTAGGGCCCGCCAGGCGGCCTGGGCCTGCTCCGGTCCCTGGGCTGAATGCAGGGCGGCGGCGCGCACGCCGGCCTGGCGCAGGGCAGCCACCTGGTCGTCCATCAGGGCGATCAAAGGCGAGATCACCACGCCGGTGCCGGGGCGACAGAGGGCGGGAATCTGATAACAGAGCGACTTGCCGCCACCGGTGGGCATCAGCACTAACGCTGAGCCACCGCCGACCACATGGCTAACGATCTCTGCCTGGGGACCCCGAAAGGCGCCATAGCCGAAAACCTCGGAGAGCACCTGCAGGGGCTCAGGGGCCAGGGGATGGGCCGTTGACATCGGGAGCTGGTTGGGCGGGGGAGGGGGGTGACCGTTGGCCGCACGCTGGGGGAGTGGGCTGGGGCCGGGTCGGGCGGACCGGATCGCGTTGATCTGATCGCTTTGATCAGGACGAGTTGATCTGATCGCGTTGATCAGCTGGCGGTCTTGGTCTTGGCTGGAGGGTTCCCCTGCTTCAGGCGAGCTGGTCGAGTGGGCAATCCAGCTTGAGTTTTTTGACGATGTGGGGCATGGAGATGCCCTGGATTAAGAGGTTTAATACCACGATTGAGAAAATCATGCCCTCGCAATTTTCCAGGAGTTGATGGGCAATCACCGGATCAATTCCAGTGATTTTCGGGATGTATTCAGCGCCTTCAAAGCCAAGGGCGAGGGGTACGGCTCCCCGCAACCCACACCAGGACAGCAACAGGTTTTCCTTGGCCGTGAATGGCGACAGGGGTGAAAGGATCAGCAGGCTCAGGGGACGGGCCACAAACATCAGTATCAAGCTGGCCATAAAAGCTATCGGCAACACCGAAAGCACCATCGATGGCGTGGAGATCAGGCCAAAAATGAAGAAGATGGAGATCTCCGTCATTTCATTGAATGGCAGCATGATCTCGCTTACGGACTCGGCTGATACAAGATTGTTGGTGTATTTATTGTTGCCGAGGAACATCCCTGTTACAAAGGCAGAGATGAAGCCAGCCTGACCAGCCAGGGAGCCAACTCCGTAGGCCATCAGGGCGAGGGACAGGCCCAGCATCAGCACCTGGGAGCGATCGGTCACAAGTTTTTCAATGCTGATCTTGGAGAAATAGCCCATGCCAAGACCGACAATCAGGCCGATCACGAGCCGGCCGGCTAGGGCGATGATTTCCGTTCGCAGGATGATGCCATGGCCATGGGTGATATTGCTGGCCATGATGCTAATCACAACTGTCAGGGCAAGAACGGCAATTGAGCAGTTCAAGGCTGATTCAAACTCTAGAATGTTGCCAAGTTTCTTCGGGATCGAGCGGCCTGAGGCTTCGAGCACTCCTTCAATCGCGGCGGAATCGGTCGACGCCATCGAGACCCCCACTAGCAGCGCAACCGGAAAGCCAAGTTGGGAAAAACCAAAATCAATCTGCCCCATCGTGTCCGATGCAATGAACCAGATACCGGCAGCCAGGATCAAGGCCGTAAGAAGCGATCCGGCAACGGCTAGCCAGATGCCAAAGGAGAGAACGCCGCGAATTGCCTTGACATTGGTTTTAAGTCCTGCATAAAATAGGATCATGGCCAGGCTGACCGTGTGCAGGGAGTTGATGAAGCCCAGGTCAAAGACTGTGTACTTGATATTAATGGAGAGGCCAAGCAGCAGGATGCCAAGGATGGCTGGAATCCCCAGTTTTGCGGAGATCCGGCTGATGGCTAGGGTTCCGAAAAAGGCCAGGCCGATCACCAGCAGAATGGCTGGAAAAGGGAGAATATCGGTGACCTTCTCCGCTACAGCCTGGGCGCCAAGGGAGCTTGCTTCAGGCGGGGATTGGGCCGCTGCAGCGAGAAGAGACAACATGGGGAAACCGTTTATCGCGGGGCGATCCTAATCGATTGCCCCGCAATTTTGGCTTGGCTGATCAATATTGTCGCCTTGATTTTGGGCGATTGAACAGCAGTGACCACTCCTTTGCCGGTGCTGATCGCCGCCACTAGGCGCTGGCAGTTTGCCCTGGGCAAGCCGGATCAAGGTCCATGGTTTGAGACCCCAGGACTGCTGTTGAACATCATCCCGGCGTTGGGAGTCAGCCAGGCAAATTGCCGGCTTGATGTGTTGCGTTGTTAGGGGGATTCAATGCAGAGAGATGCTTTTAAATTGTTGGCGGGCAGGCTGCGATTGGCGCCCGTAGCAATCAGTTGAACAGATCGGGATCAGACTGGCTGATTTCGTCCCAGAAGGACTGAAAATTCAACCAACCGGCCTGGGAACCGGCCGTATTCTCGCGGGTGTAGGTGGCCCATTCCGGCCGGATCAGCTTTGGCGTGCCCGCCGCCTGCGCCAGGAGCTGGGCCTGACAGCATCGCTCCATCGCTAGGAACCAGAAGGCTGCCGCATCTACGCTCTCTCCCACCGTGAAGAGGCCATGGTTCTGATGAATAGCGGCTTTGCCGCTGCCAAACTGACGGGCAAATGTGCGCCCCGCTTCCAGTTCAAACACGACCTTGCCGCCATCTTCCTCAATCAGGACGTGGTCATTGAAAAACGCGCAGGCATCCTGGGTGATGGGATCCAGTAGGCGGCCAAGGGAGGCAAACGCCTTGCCGTAGGGGGAGTGGGCGTGGGCGGCCGCATTGATATCCGGCCTGGCCTCATGCACGGCGGCATGCAGAACAAAAGCGGCGCGATTGACGGGCCGGTTGCCATGGACCACCTCACCGGCATGGTTCACCAGAATCAGGTCACTAACCCGAATTTGCCGGAAGGACAGGGCAAAGGGATTGACCCAGAAATGGTCCAGATATTCCGGATCGCGCACGGTGATGTGGCCGGCAACGCCTTCACCGAAGCCCGAGCGCCCAAACACCCGCAGGGCGCCGGCCAGGTGGCTGAGCCGATAGCGCCGTTCTTCGGCAACGGTTTCAAAGACGGGCGGGCTCTGGTGGATTAGGGCTTGGGGAACGAGCGCGACGCCGTTGATCCGGCGCGGCAGCCCTGGGTTCGCTGTCGCTGCCATGGCGGCCTGGCTCGAGGTGATAAGGCTTCTGAGTCTGCCAGCTGTGGCTGGCTCGCCCTAGGGCGCTTTGGGGTTGTTGACTTAGGTTGGATTTCATGCGAGCCATGCCTGCTGGGAAGCCACTGCACGGCCAACGCCCTTGGGTCCTCTCTAGAGAGATCTCCCCTGTGAGCCGCCCGGTCCGCTCCCATCCCAGGGCCGGCCTTTGCTGATGACCCCGCGCGCGATTGCCCTCCTACTGCTCCTGGCCCTCCTGGGCGGTTGCCAGGCTGGGAGTCCCCTTAGCCCGAAGGGCCGGCAGCGTTGCGCCGCCCAGGTGGCCAGCGAAGCCAATAGCCTGCTGCGGCCCTTGCGCTACGGCCAGTGCCTGCTCTCGATTGAGTCAGTGCTGGAGCGGGAACGGGCCGAGGCCGAGATTCACAAGCGGGCAGCGGAGCGCCGCAAGCGGGCTGCTTGTTATGCCAACCAGGCGGAAGTCAAGAGCCTGACGCAGGCCTTGAAGGTCACTCAAGAGCGCTTGGCCAGGCTCCGGGCTGCGCCCTATGTGGAATCGGAGCGGCCCCAGCGGCTGGATCCTGATCTGCAGCGTCGCTTTGCTTCCTATGACCAGGAGCTGGATCAGGAGCGCTACGAGACCGCCCTGGCCCAATGGCAACAGGGGGAATCGCAGCGCCACCAGAGCTGGCAGGCTGAACGCAACCACAGCATCAGCGAGGAACAGGGCAATCTGGTCACCATCGGGCGCCGGTTGAACCAAATCAACCCGGCTCTGTTTGCTCCCCCTGGTGCCATGGGCCCGCCGCCCGTGCTCAATCAGCAGGCCTATGGCCAGGCGATTGCCTGCCAGCTGGAGCCGTTGCGGTGAGGGGGCCTGGCTGGCTGGTGTTGGTTTTGGGCAGCGCCTGGTTCGGGTCCCCGGCAGGGGCCCAGTTGTCAGCGGCGCAGATGTCAGCGGCGCAGATGCCAACGGCGCAGGTGCCAGCAGCGCAGGTGCCAGCAGCGCAGATGTCAGCGCCAGTGCCCTTGTCTCTGGCCCAGTCGACGCCATTTTCTGCGCCCCTAGTGCTGCCCCCGTTCCTGCTGCCGCCGCCGCCGCCGCCGCCGGTTCTGCCTGAACTGGCGACGCCTCGGCCTCCAGACGCCAACTCCTTTGAGCTGGTCCGGTGTGTCGCCAATCTCGGCCAGGTTGGTTGTGCTGCCAGGCTCTATGCCCAGCTTCTGTGCGACAACATCGGCCTACAAACTCCCTTGAGCCAATTGCATCAGAGCCTGCAAATGTCCTTTGAGCAGGCGGCCATTGATTTTCAAGGCATTACACCTTCAAGCATCGAAACGGCAGCGGTGCGCTATTATACGCCGCAAATATGCCCGCTCAAAAGTGAGAAAATCATCGATTTAATGCAGCGCCAGGGGCCGGCCAGTCAGGCCCACTCCCTGCCTTGAGGGGGCTGGCCTGGAGCCCACAGGGTTCACCCTGTCCTGTTCTGATGCCCCAGCCTGCTGCCCCGGGGACCGGCCGCCAAGGGGTGGAGGCAGGAGTGGCTGGTCCCTTTAGCTTTTCCTTGGTATTGCCGCCCAGGAGCCTCCGCCGTTGCCGCTGCAGGCCTCTAGGCCAAGAACCGCTCCCCCTTTTCCCCGGCGATCCCTAAATAATCTGAAGCAGCCGCTTGCCGATGGCCCTGGCGTCGCTAGTCCTAGAAGGACTTTGTGCATAACGGCCTCGTATGGCCCAGTCCCCGGCTTCCGTGGTGGTCCGCTCTGGTGATGGGATCCCTGCTCCCAGCACCAGCCCCACGGCCGCCAGCTCTGTTGAGCGTCCCGAGTTGATCCAGCAGAACGGCCAGCGGGAGGTGTTCTGCGGGCTCACTTCGATCGTCTGGCTGCATCGGCGCATGCCCGATGCCTTTTTCCTGGTGGTGGGCTCGCGCACCTGCGCCCACCTGGTCCAGTCGGCGGCTGGGGTGATGATTTTTGCCGAACCCCGCTTCGGGACGGCGATCCTGGGGGAACGGGACCTGGCCGGCCTGGCCGATGCCAACGATGAACTGGATCGTTTGGTGCAGGACCTGCTGGAGCGTCGCCCCGAAATCCGCACCCTGTTTTTGGTGGGCTCCTGCCCTAGTGAGGTGATCAAGCTCGACCTGGCTAAGGCGGCGGAACGGCTGAGCCGTCAGCACACCGGCCGGGTGATGGTGCTCAACTACTCCGGCAGCGGCATCGAAACCACCTTCACCCAGGGGGAAGACAACGCCCTGCTGGCGATGGTGCCGCTGATGCAACGCAGCGACGAGGAGCAGCTCTTGCTCGTCGGCACCCTGGCCGATGGGGTGGAAGAGCGTTTGACGAGCCTTTTCCAACGCCTTGGCATTGGCGTGGTGCGCAGCCTGCCGCCCCGCAGTTCCAGCGAGCTGCCGTCCGTCGGCAAAGGCACCCGGATGCTGCTGTGCCAGCCCTTCCTGTCCGGTACGGCCAGGGCCCTGGTGGACCGGGGCGCCCAGTTCGTGCACAGTCCCTACCCCTTGGGGGTGGAGGGCAGCCGGGCCTGGATGGCGGCGGCCGCAGCGGCCTTTGGCATTGATCCAGCCACCGTGGCGGCCGTGCTCGATCCCCTAGTGGAGCGGGGCCGGCGCGCCATTGCTCCGCACCGGGAGGTGCTGGCTGGCAAGCGCCTGTTCCTGCTGCCCGATTCCCAGCTGGAACTGTCCCTGGCCCGCTTCCTGCAGCAGGAATGCGGCATGGAGCTGGTGGAGGTGGGCACCCCCTATCTGGACCGCCTGCTGATGGCCGAGGAGCTGGCCCTGTTGCCGCCTGCTACCCAGCTCAGCGAAGGCCAGGATGTCGAACGCCAGCTCGATCGCCTGCGGGCTGCCCGCCCGGATCTGGTGGTCTGCGGCATGGGCCTGGCCAATCCGCTTGAGGCGGAAGGCTTTGTCACCAAGTGGTCGATTGAGCTGGTGTTCAGCCCCATCCATGGCATCGACCAGGCAGGCGATCTGGCCGAACTGTTTGCCCGGCCCCTGCGCCGCCGCGCCCTGTTGCAGCTGCCCTGAGCTCAACACCCCTCCATCTGCCAAGTTGTCCAGCCAACCCGTCCCTCACGCCCCTCGCCAGCTCTCGCCCCGATGGAACTGACCCTCTGGACCTACGAAGGCCCGCCCCATGTGGGTGCCCTGCGCATCGCCGCCTCGATGGAGGGGGTGCACTACGTGCTGCATGCCCCCCTGGGGGGCACCTACGCCGATCTGCTGTTCACGATGATCGAGCGGCGCGATCGCCGTCCGCCCGTCACCTACACCACTTTCCAGGCCCGGGACCTGGGGGGTGATACGGCCGAATTGGTCAAACGTTCGATCACTGAAGCCGTGGCGCGCTTCAAGCCGGAGGCCCTGCTAGTGGGCGAAAGCTGCACGGCCGAGTTGATCCAGGACCAGCCCGGAGCCCTGGCGGCCGGCATGGATCTTGGTGGGGTGCCGATGGTGAGTTTGGATCTGCCCGCCTATTCCAAGAAGGAAAACTGGGGCGCGGCCGAAACCATGTATCAGCTGGTTCGCGGCCTGCTCAAAGATCAAATTCCGGCGCCTGGGTTCAGCAAGCCTGATCCCACGGCTTGGCGCAGTGAAGGGCGCCGGCCGCGGGTCAACCTGCTCGGCCCCAGCCTGCTCGGGTTCCGCTGCCGCGATGACGTGCGCGAGATCACCGGCCTGCTGGCGGAGCACGGCATTGATGTCCATGTGGTGGCGCCCCTAGGGGCCCGGCCGGCGGATCTGATGCGTCTACCCCAGGCCGATCTCAATGTCTGCCTCTATCCGGAACTGGCCGGGCCGGTGTGCAGCTGGCTGGAGCGCAGTTTTGGCATGGCGGTCGTGCGCACCGTGCCGATCGGCGTGGGGGCCACCCTGCAGTTCCTCGCCGAATTGAGCGAGCGCCTCGGGCTGGAGCTCAATCTTGCCGGCGAAGCGGATCGCCGCTCACGGCTGCCCTGGTATTCCCGCTCGGTCGATTCCACTTACCTCACGGGCAAGCGGGTGTTTATCTTCGCCGATGCCACCCATGCGATCGCCGCCGCCCGCATCGCCAGCAAGGAGTTGGGATTCACGGTGGTGGGGTTGGGCAGCTATAGCCGCGAACAGGCCCGGGAGGTGCGCGCTGCGGCCGAGGAGCTGGGCCTGGAGGCCCTGATCTCCGACGATTACCTGGTGGTGGAAAAGGCCATGGCCGAGGCGGCGCCAGAACTGGTGCTTGGCACCCAGATGGAACGCCACAGCGCCAAGCGGCTGGGCCTGCCCTGTGCGGTGATTAGTTCACCACTGCATGTGCAGGATGTGCCGGCCCGCTATGCGCCCCAGATGGGCTGGGAGGGGGCGAATGTGATCTTTGATTCCTGGGTGCACCCCCTGATGATGGGCCTGGAGGAACACCTGATCGGCATGTTCCGGCACGACTTCGAGTTTGTCGATGGCCACCTCAGCCACTTGGAGGGGGCCAGTGCGCCAGCCCTCGCCGCAACAGCTCCCTCTGGAACCGCTGCTGCTGCAACAGCTGCGTTTGCAGCCGCATCGGCAGTCAACTCGATCGCTCCCACCGCCACCGGGGCCAATCCCAGGCTCGCCACGGCGCCTGGGGCTGCGGCCAGTCAGGACAACGGCAGTGTCTTCACGGCGGGCTCCGTTTCGGCGGGGGGAGGCCAGGAACTGGGCTTGCACTGGAGCGCCAGCGGAGAGGCCGAACTCAGCCGCATCCCCTTTTTCGTTCGCGGCAAGGTGCGCCGCAACACTGAGGCCTATGCCCGCGACCGCGGTGTGAGCACGATCACCGAGGAAGTTCTCTATGACGCCAAGGCCCACTTCAGCCGATGAGGATTTCCCCTGATTGGTTCACTCAACCAGTCAGCTGGAGCTTCGATCGTCCAGCATGGTGGCGGTGCGATCAGCGGCCTCGTCACCGTCCTCCTGCCCGCCTTCCATCTTTTCCCCATTCGCCGCATCCACGGCCTCCGGAGTTTCCATGACCACAACACTGAGTTCCCCCGCCACTGCAGGTGAAACGGCCAGCGGCAGCGCCCGCCGGGAGGATGGCGAGGGGAGTCTGCAGGTGCATCTCGACCCCTCGATGAAGATCGAAGAGGGGGCCCTGGTGATCGCCGTCTATGGCAAGGGCGGCATCGGCAAATCGACTACCTCTTCCAACCTGTCGGCGGCGTTCTCCAAGCTCGGTAAACGGGTTCTACAGATCGGTTGCGATCCCAAACACGACAGTACCTTCACCCTCACCAAGAAAATGGTGCCGACGGTGATTGATATTCTCGAAACGGTTAACTTTCATACTGAAGAGCTGAGACCTGAAGATTTTGTCTTTGAAGGCTACAATGGGGTCATGTGTGTGGAATCCGGTGGACCGCCAGCTGGCACGGGCTGCGGCGGCTATGTCACCGGCCAGACCGTGAAACTGCTGAAGGAACACCACCTGCTGGAAGACACCGATGTGGTGATCTTTGATGTGCTGGGTGATGTGGTTTGTGGGGGCTTTGCGGCGCCGCTGCAACATGCCAATTACTGCCTGATCGTGACTGCCAACGATTTTGATTCGATCTTCGCGATGAATCGCATTATTGCGGCGATCCAGGCAAAAGCCAAAAACTATAAGGTGCGGCTTGGTGGTGTTGTTGCCAACCGCAGCAAGGATACCGATCAGATCGATAAGTTCAATGATCGAGTGGGCATGAAGACCATGGCCCATTTCCCTGATCTCGATGCAATCCGTCGCTCCCGCCTTAAAAAATGCACCATCTTCGAGATGGAGGCCACCCCTGAAGTGGAGGCCGTCCAGCAGGAATACCTGAATCTGGCCCAACGCATGCTCGATAATGTCGTGCCCCTGGAGGCTGAATCACTCAAGGATCGCGAAATCTTTGATCTTCTGGGCTTTGATTGATGGTTGCTGAGAGCTGGGCTCGCCCGGTTCAATTGCGCTCAAGGGGCTCTTTAGGGGCCCTTTTTAGCGTTCAGCGAGTAGCCAAAATAATTGCAAGGCTGTTAATCTCTACAAGGCTTTTAATCTCTACAAGGCTTTTAATCTGTACAAGGCTGTTAATCTGTGCAAACCTGTTAATCTGTGCAAACCTGTTGATCTGCATGCGGGGGACGATCGCTAATTAAACTAATTCCGCGATTTCGTTGGTGGTTGTCTCTGCCAGATTGCCGTCTAGGACGCATAGCTCTGCTCTTGTTGAGGCTAGCGCAGAGAGGCGATTACGCAGAAAGTCACTAAGCCGTTGAATTTGGTCAAACTGTGCAAATTCCCTACGCACCACTACGGCGTCTCCCACTTCTATCGGTAGCCTTAGGGGCAAAATCCGAAAGCTATCTCCATAAAGTGGCAGTGAAAGTGGTGATGCAAAGCCAACCACGAGATCTTCGATCGTAACTTGGCTGGATGCGATGGTTTTCGTTTGGCATGCTGAAGTGGACGCATGAGTACTGAGACCACAGTCAATTAATACTTGTTGGAATTTTGGAAAAGCGTTGTCAGGGAGCGGCAGCAGGGGATAAC
This sequence comes from Synechococcus sp. UW140, assembly GCA_945860085.1. Taxonomy (GTDB): domain Bacteria; phylum Cyanobacteriota; class Cyanobacteriia; order PCC-6307; family Cyanobiaceae; genus BAIKAL-G1. The sequence goes on from CAMAPJ010000011.1 coordinate 43,127, forward strand.
GAGCAACAGCTGCGAATGTGAGTGCATTGCCCAGCTCTAATAACGGATGCCCAGCTTTGACAACTAAGTACATGGGCATTTTGCTGAGGCGGATTGCGGTAAGCTCTGGATTATCTTCAGGAACATCTGGATAGGATGCAACCCAGGCATCAATGATACGCTCTTTGAGTAATTGTAGGGGGCGATGATATTCCAGAAAGTTTAAATTTCCGGCGATCCAGCCTGCTGGCGGTGGTGTGCAAAGCAGCGGTCCCGACCAATGTTGCGCGTCAAGCCGTAGAAGGTTGTTGTCATCGCCGCTAAAGCGCACATGTTGATGGACTCTGCGTTCAAGATTTAATAGATTTTGATTGCCAATAACATGCCATTCGGCATTTATCCTCTCTAGGGAAATATCAAAGACATGGGCGCATTTTCTGCTGTTTCTGCTGACAGTGGTTTGATGTTGATTGAACTTGGAAGCCACATTATGTCCTGTCCTCAGCCATAACAGGCCATCTAGTGAGGCTAGGCACGCTTGATCGATCATGCTTTAGCTAGAATCCAATTTTTGATGCCTATGGGTATTCTAGTCTTAGCAAAACCAAAAAGCTACTTGATTAGGCAGCAACCTCCGCAGAACAGCGGCAGGCCGCCAAAGTGGTACAAGAATACCAGCACCGGCCATGTCCGCCAACCGCATCCAGTTTCAGCCAGGGATGTCCCTTCCCCAGTTCATGGAGCTCTACGGCACAGAAGAGAAGTGCGAGGCCGCCCTTGAGCAGGTTCGTTGGCCAGAGGGGCTTATCTGTCCTCGATGCGGAGATAAAGAGCATGGCCTGGTTTATGGTCGACGCCATAAGCGGCATCAATGTCGACAGTGTCGACATCAAGCGACCCTCACCGCCGGAACAGTGATGGAGGCCACCAAGCTGCCGCTGACGACATGGTTCCTGGCCTTCTATTTGATCGGCCAGGCCAAAACGGGGATTTCCTCGCTGGCACTCATGCGTCAGCTTGGTGTGCACTACCGAACGGCATGGCTGACTCACAGCAAGATCACGGAGGCCATGTGCGAGCGCGAGCGTGCCTATCCGCTTCGTGGAAAGGTTCCAATCGTCGCAGCGGTCTCTTTGGATAACGCGGGGCACCCGCTGCATGTGAAACTGGCAACTGTGCCGACCTTCTCCTTTGCCGCCATTGCCGATTGGAGTCAAGCGGCCCTGGCCCGTGGTTGTGAGGTGATCAGCGACGGTCTAGCTTGCTTCCGTGCTGTGGCCGAAGTGGGTTGCTTTCATCAGCCCGTGATTGTGAATGGAAGGCATCCGAATGAGATGACTGAATTTCGCTGGATTAATACGGTGCTCAGCAATCTGAAGACCAGTTTCAGCGGGACATTCCACGCTCTGCGGTTTGACAAGTATTCCGATCGCTACCTGGGTGCATTCAGCTACCGTTTCAATCGGCGATTCAATCTTGCAGCGATGACCGAGCGAGTGCTGCATGCTGTCTGCCAAATCACAGCACGGCCAGAGCTGCTGCGGCGCGATTGAGCGCTCGCTGATTGAACCCGAAGGGTTCGAAGGGGAATGACCTTGCGTCAGGCGACCGGCCTTACTTGGCCAGGCTCACCGGGG
>CAMAPJ010000012.1 GCA_945860085.1 Synechococcus sp. UW140
AAGACTTGACAAGTCAATCGTCACGATTCATCGTGGATCAACGAGGCGTAGTTGCGCCTCCAGAATGACAGACCGTCATTCCACCCTGTTCACCCTCTGATCAGGGCATTCGGGTCTCGGGATTTACACCACGTAAAGGGACGCGGCCCAACTGAGGAACGGCAATTATAGATTAGTGACCCATTGAAGATCAGACATGGCAGTCTAAAACTATTGCGTGGACGAAGGCGTTAGGAGAGACAGATGGGATACACCATGACCAGAAAAGCCAATAAAATACCATGACAGCCCGCTGGACTTACCTACATCACAGCTTTATCAATGATCACATCAGCATACTGCCTTAGGGGCTCGAGATAGGAGCTTGAAAGCATCTCTAGCAAGCGAAGCACTTGCGGACTCTCCTCCAAGCCGCGTAAAACAACAAGCGATTCTTTAGCCCTAAAACCACAGTCATAATCAATCCTCCTGTAGTGGCCAAAGCCTTCAAAGGCCAAGGGGTGATGCGCCATAAGAAAGGTCACTGAAGAACGATCCTCAAGCGACTGATCAGAGCCGCAATCAGCATCCTGGCTATCTCCATAAAGATGGTTAAATAATTGAACGACGCACCCCTTACTTTCCGGCGAAAGGAATCCCTGGGGTTTTACACGCGACAAGCCTCTAACATCGCCTGAACTAAGACTTTTTTCGGAATAAAGGGGGTTACTAGCTTGCTTTTCAGTCAAACCTTCCGCGCAAAGAATTAAGGGAACCTCGTAAAGGTCAAAGCAAACAAATTTGGGATTCTCATCTGCTGGTCGCTGACTAGTTTCAGTAATCATGGCATCAATCACCCGATCTTCCAACAACCTCAAGGCCGCCCCTACCGGCTCCTTCTTCCTGGCGGGATTCACCATCCAGTCTGCGTCCAACTGGCCATCCAATCGGCGGCTCGCCCAATAGGGCGCATGCAGCCTGAGCCTGCTCCTGCTCCTGCCGGAGAGGCGATAGAGCTGATGCACTTCCCGTTCCATCCGTACCAAGCTGCTATTGCCAGCCAGCCGATGGAGATCTAGGGCGCGATTGGGCTTGAGCTGGAAGGTTTTGAGGGCATGCTGACTGCGCCGGCTGATCGTACTTTGGTTGCAATAGCCCAGCAGGGCCGCATCATCGCCATTGCAGAGCCAGCACATCAGATCAAGAGCCTCTAGCTCCTCGGGAGTGACCACGCAGCTTTGCCGAAATTTATTTTCGCAATATAGAGACTCAATAGCCGACTAGACCACTATCTTTAGAAAGAATATGGCTAGACCCATGTCTCGTTTATTACAATTATTGCAAGGATTCAGTGAGCCCAGTTCCTTTGCGGTTGTTGCTGTTGCTGCTAAGCAGCCCTCAGTCCTGGCGGGCGCGACGAACGGCCAGGCCAGCTTCCACTGCCGTCACCGCGGCTAGCAGCAGCAAGCCGGCCAGAGCGATCAGTTGCTGGCGCTGGGTCAGGGCCGCTTCCTCCTGGCCGCCAAGCAAGGCACCGGCAACAAACCAGCTGGTGGCCAGGGTCAATTCACCGACTTGAAGGGCGGCAGAGCGAGAACCAAACTGGCCGGCTTACCCCAGGGGCAGGTAGTCGTTGATCGGCAAAACTTTGGCAATCTTCCGGGCGTAAGTTTGGGGATCTCGCTGGATGGCAGCTTTGCTACTAAGGAAAGGCAACTTAAGACTTTCAACCCATTGAAAATCAGACATCACATTACGGATAATTTTAAGGATGAAGAGATGCCAAGACATCAAAGAAATACGCCTTAATCAGCAAAGTCGATCAAGGCCATAACAACCTAGCGCCCCTAAACAAAAGCCTTGTCAATGGTCACATCGGGATAATCCCTTAGGATTGGCAGGTATGCGTGAGAAAGCATTTCCAGTAAGCCAAGTATTTTCGGACTCTCCTCCAGGCCACGTAAAACGACTAGCGATTCTTTAGCCTCAAACCCACACTCACAATTCACCACATCAAAGTGACTGAACTCAGGCAATAACAAGGTAGGAGATATAAAAAATGTTGACTGCCTCTTGCTTGGCGGCCCATCAGGACCACCATCATCATCGCAAGAATAGCCTCCGTAAAGAGAGTCAAACAAATGCGAGCCACATTCTTTTGTGGTCGTCGAGGCAAACGGAAAGGGATTAAATGACGCAATGCGCCCGACATCCTGACTAGTGAGATTAGATTCACCGAACAGGGGATTCCCTGCTTCTTGGATACCACAAAGTAGCAAGGGAGCCTTGTAAAGGTCGAAGTAAAAAAAGGTTGGATCGTTATCTGCTGGGCGCTGAACAGGTTCGGCAATCAAGGCATCAATCACCCGATCTTCAAGCAACCTCAAGGCCGCCCCTACCGGCTCCTTCTTCCTGGCCGGATTCAGCATCCAGTCTGGGTCTAACCGGCTGCTCAACAGGCGGCTTGCGCCATAGGGCGCATGCAACCTGAGCCTGCTCCTGCCTGAGAGGCGATAGAGCTGGTGCACTTCCCGTTCCATCTGTACCAAGCTGCTATTGCCAGCCAGCTGATGGAGATCTAGGGCGCGATTGGGCTTGAGCTGGAAGGTTTTGAGGGCATGCTGACTGCGCCGGCTGATCGTACTTTGGTTGCAATAGCCCAGCAGGGCCGCATCATCGCCATTGCAAAGCCAGCACATCAGGTCAAGAGCCTCTAGCTCCTCGGGAGTGACCATGCAACTTTTGGAACTAACTTAGTAAATCTAAAGACTCGATGACCGACTAGATCACTATCTTTAGAAAAAATACGGCCAAACCCATGACTCATTTATTGCAATTATTGCAAGGATTCAGTGATTCCAGTACCTTTGCGGTTGTTGCTGTTGCCGCTAAGCAGCCCTCAGTCCTGGCGGGCGCGACGGACGGCCAGGCCAGCTTCCACCGCCGTCACCGCGGCTAGCAGCAGCAAGCCGGACAGACCGATCAGTTGGTGGCGCTGGGTCAGGGCCGCTTCCTCTTGGCCGCCAAGCAAGGCACCGGCAACAAACCAGCTGGTGGCCAGGGCCGAGGTAAGCCAGTAGGCGCGCCAGCGTCGTTGATAGAGATAGCCCGTTCCCAGGCCCGGCACCACATTGAGCAGCCCCGCCACCCAGCCGCTGGATGCGGCCAGAATCTCCTGCTTGCTCGGGGTCATGGCTGCGGTCGATCGTGGATCGCTGCAATCTGGCGGATGGACAGCCCTGTTGGTGGCCCGTAGAATGGCCCAGGTGGCCTACCTGGCCGAACCCTGGAGCTACCGCTGCCACCAAGGCCGCAGCCCCCAACCCATGGAACCTGCTCGCCTGCTCCAGTTGGCGATCCCCAGGTGCTAGCGCTGCTTGGTTCCCCAACTGGAGTTGGGGAACCAAGTGCGGAAAGAAGTGAGGCAAGGAGTGGAACGGGAGCCCTGCCGATCAGCGATGGGCGTCTGGCCCTGGTGGGGGATCATTCGGCCCCAGCCCTGGTTTGCGCCCCAGTATTGGATTCCTCTTTTAGGGATGGTGCTGGGCAACACCCTCCCTGGCAACTCCCTGGGGCTCGATCGGCTGATGGAGTCGTTTTCGATGCTGGTGATGGGGCTGGTCAGCCTGCCCGGGATGATGACCGGCCAGATCCTGCAGGGGGGCGCCCCGAGCGCCGCGGTTCGCTAGCAGATCGTGATCCTGTTGATGATTGCGGCCGCCACTGCATTGGGCCTGGTGTTGGTGTTGCGGCTCTCCCACCTCAGGCTCACCAGCCGCAACCACCAGCTCCGCCAAGAGCGGCTCACTCTGGTGGCTTGAAATCTGCTCAATAAGCCCGGCCTTGGTCTAGATACCAAGACCGGGCTCTGCTCTCCAGGTTCGCCCCAGACAGGTCGAAGGGCGCCCTAACTAAGGTATCGGCTCCAAGCCTTCAGCCTGCTTGACGCCCCTTGATCAGCCCCACTGGCACAGCCTCAGTGCCCAGGATTGCCTGACCCAGCTGGAGGCCAACCAGCAGGGGCTCAGCAGCGCCGAAGCCGCCGAGCGGCAGCAACGCAGCGGACCCAACCGGCTGGAGCTGGCGGCGGGTCGCAGCAGTCTGGCGATCCTCTGGGACCAGTTCAGCAACGTGATGTTGTTGTTGTTGCTGGCAGTGGCAGCGATTTCAGCCACAATTGCCTTTAGCACCAACAAGTTTCCCAAGGACGCGATCGCGATTGTGCTGATCGTGGCCCTCAATGCCCTGCTCGGCTATCTGCAGGAAAGCCAGGCCCAGAAAGCCTTACTGGCCCTGCGCCAGATGGCCCAGCCCCTGGTAACGCTGCGGCGTGACGGCCAGTGGCAACGCCTGCCCAGTGAGCAATTGGTGCCGGGCGACCTAATCCGGCTCGAGGCCGGCGATCGGGTCCCGGCCGATGCCCGCTTGCTCGAGGTCGCCGACCTGGGCGTGCGCGAGGCCGCCCTAACTGGCGAAGCCGAGGCGGTATTTAAACGGGCCGACCTGCTGCTCGATCCGGCTACGCCCGTGCTGGAACGCCAGAACTGTCTTTTCCAGGGCACCGAAGTGGTGCGCGGCCGCAGTACTGCCGTGGTGACCGCCACCGGCATGGCCACCGAACTAGGCCAAATCGCCCAGCTGATCAATACCGCCGGCGGCGAAAGCACGCCCCTGCAGAAACGTCTCGACGGCCTGGCCTCGGTGCTGGTCGGCTCGGCCCTCGGCCTGGTGGCTCTGGTGATCGGGATCGGCTGGTTATTGGGCCAGCCCCTGCTCAACCTGCTGGAAGTGTCCCTATCGATGGCCGTGGCGATCGTGCCCGAGGGTCTGCCGGCCGTGATCACCGTGACCCTGGCGATCGGCACCCAGCGCATGGTCAAACGCGCCGCCCTAATCCGACGCCTGCCCGCGGTGGAGGCCCTTGGTTCGGTCACCGTGATCTGCTCGGACAAAACCGGCACCCTCACTTTGAACCGCCAGGTGGTCGAAGAGCTGCGCTGCGGCAGCCAGGCGATCACCGTCAGCGGCCAGGGCTACGAGCCCCGGGGCGACTTCACTGCCCACAATCTCGAGGCCCCCGCCGGCCTAGCCGCCGGGATCGCCCCTGGCGCCCTGGAGCTACTGCTGCAAGCGGGGGTTCTGTGCAGCGACGCTGAACTCAAGCGCGAGGCGGATGGCAAGGTCGACATCCTCGGCGATCCCACCGAAGGGGCCTTGGTTGTGGCTGCCGCCAAGGCGGAGATCGACGACTTCAGCCTGCGGGCGGACTATCCCCGCCAGGGCGAGATTCCCTTCAGCTCAGAGCGCCAGTGGATGGCGGTCTGGGTTCAGGATCTGAGCGGGCACCTCCAGGCGCCCCTCGGCCCCATGGCTGCGGACTCGAGGGTGTTAATGATCAGTAAGGGAGCTCCTGAGGTGGTGCTCTCCAGCTGCGACCGCTGGTTGGCGGCCCCAGGAGTGGTCGCCTTAGCCGAAGGCGAGCGCAGTTGGTGGCTGGATCAGGCCCGGCAACTGGCGGCTAGGGGCCTGCGGGTGCTGGCCTTTGCCTGCGCTCCCCACCACCGGGGCCCCGAACAGGAGGCCGACCAGCTGGTGTTTCTGGGGTTGATGGCCCAGCTTGATCCGGCCCGTCCCGAGGTGGGTGCCTCAGTGGCCACCTGCCGGGAAGCCGGCATCCGGCCGGTGATGATCACCGGCGACCATCCCCTTACGGCCCGGGCGATCGGCGCCAGCATCGGCCTAAGCAGCGCCGATGCTGAAGTGGTGCTCGGCCGCGAGTTGCAGGGCTACAACGACACGGAATTACAGGCGGTGGTCGACCGCTGCAGCCTCTACGCCCGGGTGCCGCCCGAGCAGAAGCTGAGGATTGTCAAAGCTCTGCAGGCCAACGGCGAGGTGGTGGCGATGACCGGCGATGGCGTCAACGACGCCCCGGCCCTCAAACAGGCCCACATCGGCGTCGCCATGGGCATCACCGGCACGGAAGTGAGCAAGGAAGCGGCCGATATGGTCTTACTGGATGATAATTTCGCCACGATTGTGAGCGCGGTTGAAGAAGGGCGACTGGTGTATGCCAACATCCGGCGCTTCGTTAAATACATCCTTGGCAGCAATGTTGGTGAATTAATCACGATTGCGGCGGCGCCCCTACTCGGCCTCACCGGGGTGCCCCTGTCGCCGCTGCAGATTCTCTGGATGAACCTGGTCACCGATGGTGTGCCCGCCCTCGCCTTGGCCCTCGAACCTGGCGAAGAGGGCCTGATGCAGCGGCCGCCGGCCCAGCCGGGGGAATCGATTTTCGCCCGGGGCATCGGCCGTTACATCCTGCGCATCGGCATTGTCTTCGCAGCGATCACGATTGCCTTGATGGCCTACTCCGCCCGCAGCGGAGCCCCCTGGCAGACGATGGTGTTCACCACCCTGTGCCTGGCCCAAATGGGCCATGCCCTCGCCGCCCGCAGCGACCGGCCCCTGATCCAGGTGGCGCCCTTCTCCAACCCGGCCCTGCTGGCGGCGGTGGTGTTGACTTCGGCCCTGCAACTAGCCCTGCTCTACGTGCCGGTGCTCTCGAACTTCTTTGGCACAACGCCCCTGACCCTGCATGAACTGGGCATCTGCGTTGGCGTGAGCGCCCTGTTCTTCCTCTATCTGGAGGCGGAAAAAGTGGTGCGTCTCTGGCGTCGCCGGCGGGCCGCCCACGCCTGATTGCCCTTCACCATCGCCCCACGGCATGGCGCCATGCCATGCCGTGGATGCACGGCGGAACCCCAGCAGGGGCGACCCATCGCCGGCGCCCGGGCCATTCCTCGCTAATCAAGGGGGATTGATCGCGCCGCCATGGGGTTGCTTGAGCCCACCAACCTGCTGCTGCTGGCCTGCGCCCTGATCTATGGCCTGATCGGCGAGACGATCGATGGCGCCATCCTGCTGGTGTTTGTGGCGGCGATCGCCCTGCTCGATGCCCTGCAACAACAACGCAGCAACCGGGCCCTGGCCGAACTGGCGCGCCTGTCGGCCCCGAAGGCCCATGTGCGCCGGGCCGGGGTGGCCCTGGAGCTCCCCGCCGACCAACTGCTGGTCGGCGATCTGCTGCGACTGGAGGAGGGAGATCGGATCGCAGCCGATGCCCGGGTGGTTGATGCCTTGGGCCTGTGGCTGGATGAATCCCTGCTCACGGGTGAATCCCTGCCGGTGCCGAAATCAGACCCCGGCAGCCTGCTCCTGGCAGGATCGCTGGTGGCCAGTGGCCGGGGCTGGGCCGAGGTAGTAGCCGTGGCCGGGGCCACGGAACTGGGCCGGCTCGGCGCCAGCCTGGCCGGCGTTCAGCCGCCGCCCACCCCCCTGCAGCGGCAGACCCGGCGCCTGACCTCGCGGCTGACGCTCTGGGCCCTGGGCCTTTGCCTGGTTCTGGCCCTGGCTCAAGTTGGAATGGGCGGCTCCTGGTCTGGGGCCCTGCTGGCGGCCCTGGCCCTGGCTCTAGCCCTGCTGCCCAATGAGATTCCGGTGGTGCTGGCCTTGTTTTTGGCCCTCGGCGCCCTGCGCCTGGCCCGGATCGGGGTGCTGGCCCGTTGGCCGGCGGCGGTGGAAAGCCTGGGCAGTGCCACGGTGCTGGCCGTCGATAAAACCGGCACCCTCACCGAGAACCGCATGGGGGTGCAGCAGCTGCTCACCTGGCCGGAGCAGGAGCTTTGGCAGCGGGGCCAACCCCTGGGCGAAGCCTTCCACCGGCTGGTGGAGCGGGCGGTGCTGGCCAGCCGCGGCGATCCGGTTGATGCGATGGAACAGGCGATCCAGCGCCTGGCCACAGACCAGCTCGACGGCAGCGAGCACCTCCACCCGGACTGGCCTCTGCAGCGGGAATACCCCCTGCAGAGTGACTTGTTGGTGTTTTCGCGGCTCTGGCAGACCGGCGGGGGCAGCAGTCAACTGGCAGCCAAGGGGGCCCCGGAGGCCATCGCCGACCTGTGCCATCTGCCGGCTGACCCGGCCCGGCGGCTACTGGCGGCAGCCGACCGGTTGGCTACAGCGGGCCTGCGGGTGCTGGCCGTGGCCCAGGGCCTGGATGGTTCCCGGCTCCATGGCGGCGAACCCCTGCCGGCCAGTGGCGAGCCGCCCAGCAACGTCCACGATTTTCTGTTTGAACCGCTGGGACTGATCGCCCTGGCCGATCCCCTACGCGCCGATGCCGCCGCTGCGATTGCCACGGCCCGCTCGGCCGGGGTACGGGTGGTGATGATCACCGGCGATGGTCCGGTTACGGCCCGCTCGATCGCCGATCAGGCCGGCCTGCCGCCGGGGCCGGTGCTCTGCGGCGCCGATCTGGCCGGTCTGGGCCCTGCCGGCCTGGCGGACCAGGTCGCCAAGGTGTCGGTGTTTGCCCGGGTAATGCCCCGGCAGAAACTGATGCTGGTGCAGGCCCTGCAGGCGGCCGGCGAGGTGGTGGCCATGACCGGTGATGGCGTCAATGACGCCCCGGCCCTGAAGGCCGCCGACATCGGCGTGGCCATGGGGCTCCGCGGCACGGCCGTGGCGCGGGAATCGGCCGATCTGGTGTTGCTGAATGACACCTTCAGCGACCTGGTACGGGCCCTGGCCCTGGGGCGTCGCGTCGATGCCAACCTGCACCGGGCCCTGGGCTACACCTTGGCGATCCACCTACCGATCGCGGCCCTAGGCCTGGTGCCCCTGGTCTGGCCCGGCCAGGGCATGATCCTGTTGCCAGTGCACATCGCCCTGCTGCACCTGGTGATCGATCCGGCCTGCACGGTTGTGTTTGAAGCCCTGCCAGGGGCGCCGGAGTTGATGGGCCAGCCGCCGCGCCCGCCAACGGCGCCCCTGTTCGGGCTGGCCACCTGGCGCCGCGCCCTGGTCCAGGGAGCGGTGGTGATGCTGGCGGCCCTAGCCCTGGTCTTCTGGCCAACCAATGATCCCGAGCTACGCCGCAGCTTGGTGTTTTCGCTGCTGCTGCTCACCAGTGGCGCCCTGGTGTGGCTGAACGGCGATCGGGCCAGCCGGCTCAGCGCCGCCGGCGCCGTCCTTGGCCTTGGCCTCTGGCTGGCTTTGCTGACGATCCCTGGCCTGATGCCGTTACTGAGCCTGGGCCCATTGCAGACTCCCCAGATCATCACGGTGGTGGCGAGCGCGGTGATCACCTCCCTGCTGGCAGCCCTCCTGACCCGCAGCCCCACCTAGGAGCCATGGCCCAGCCCAATCACCACAGCCATGGTCAAGACCACAGCCCTAGTCCTGACTACAGCCCTAGTCCTGGTTATAGCCATGCCCATAACAACAGCCCTGGCGCCGCGGCCAGCCATCCGGCGGTAGCGATCCAGCGCCAGCCCCATCCGCGCCAGCACCAGCACCGCAGCGGCTCAGCGACCGCCTTTCGCTGGAGCGTGATCCTCAACAGCGGCCTCTCAGCCCTGCAGCTGGTGATCGGTTTTGGCTTCGGCTCCCTGGCCCTGATCGGCGATGCGGTCCACAACCTGGGCGACGTGGCCGGCCTGTTGCTCGGCTGGGGGGCGGAACGGCTGAGCAGTCGCGCCCCAAACGAACGATTCACCTACGGCTTTGGCCGCAGCACCCAGCTGGCCTCCCTGGCTAACGCGGTGTTGATCCTGATGGCCTCGGCCGTGGTGCTGATGGAGGGGATCAAACGCCTCGGCCAAACCACCGAAGTGATCAGCACGCCAGTGGCCTGGGCCGCCGCCATCGGTATCGCCGTGAATCTGTTTTCGGCTCGCCTGTTCGGCCACGACAGCAGCCACGACCTCAACCGCCGGGCGGCGGTGATCCATCTGCTGGGCGATGCGGCGGTGTCGGCGGCGGTCTTGCTCAGCGCCATCATCGTGGGGCTGACTCACTGGTACTGGCTCGATGCCGCCACTGGCATCGGGGTCGGCCTGGCCGTGGCATGGACCGGCTGGGGCCTGCTGCGCGATGCCATGCAGGTGGCCCTTGATGCCGTGCCGCCTGGCATTGAGATAGCAGCCGTGGACCAGGCCCTGCGCAATTTGAAAGGGGTGCTTGATGTCCACCACCTGCATGTCTGGGGCATGAGCACCTCCCAGATCGCCCTCACCGCCCACATGGTGCGCCAGCCCCTGGATGTCGACGACATGGAGCTGCTGCATCAGGCCAAGGAGCGCCTGGCCGAACTGGGCATCGCCCACAGCACAATCCAACTGGAACCGCCGACCTGAGGCCAGGCCCGGGCGGGCCATTGCACCGAGCCCTGCCATTCCCACAGCCAGTCCCACGGCAACGGCCACTGAGACTGCCACCGCGACGGCCACTGCCACTGCCACGGAGCGGAGCTGGGCTGAACTGAACTGAGCTGAGCTGAGCTGAGCTGAGCAGGCGATCGCCGCATTCAACAGCAATCGCGCCCAGGGACTTGCTGTAGAGCTGCAGAGGCTTGCTGAATCGGCCCGGTCTGGACCCAGGATGGGGCTCGCTCTGGAGTGAGTGATGGTCAACCGGGATCCACGCGCCATGGACAAGTCCAGCCAGGGGCAACTGGGCCAGGGCCCTGTCGCCAGAACTGGACGGCCCGGGCGGGGCGCCAAGCCCCCAGGGCTGCTCGGACTGGCGCTTTTGCTGGGGCTGGGACTGGCCAGCTGCGCCGATCCCAATGCCTGGAAGCGCACCGCCTGTGAACAGGCCAAGGCCCAGCTGGGCGAGGCCACCGTGCAGCAGGTTGAGCTGTTGCGTAAGGCCCTGGGGCTGGCCGCCGAGGTGGATCCGGTGGCCTACTGCCGCTCGATCGGCGCCGCCATGGGCAACGCCGCCCCAAGCTCGGCTCCAGGCCAGAACCCGACTTCTGCGCCAAACGCCATGCCAACCAGCTCGCCCACGGGCCGGCCCCTGTCGGCCGCCGAGCAGGCCCCAGGCCGCTGAACCGGACCTTGTCACCTAGGCGCCAACCAGGCCCATGCCAGCCTGGCTCCGGCCCAGCGCAGGACTCCCCCACGGTTGAAACTCCTGGTGGTGGAAGATGACGCCCAGTTGCGGGGCGCCCTGATCCAGCTACTGGGGCGCTGGGGGTACGCCTGTGAGGGCAGCGGCGACGGTGCCTCGGCCCTGGCCTTGCTGGAGGTCCAGCCTTTTGATCTGGTGTTACTGGATCTGGGCTTGCCGGGGGTTGATGGGTTGGAGGTCTGCAAGCGGCTGCGCCAGCTCCCGGGCCACCAGCCCCTGGTGTTGATGCTCACCGCCCGCGATGCCAGTGGTGACAAGGTGCGCGGCCTTGATAGCGGCGCCGACGACTACCTGGTCAAACCCTTTGAACCGGCCGTGCTGCAGGCCCAGGTGCGGGCCCTGCTGCGCCGCCGCGGCCGGCCCCTAGACGTGGATCTCAGCTGGGGGCCCCTGCGGCTGATTCCGGGCCAGAGCGTCCTCTGGATCGAGGGCCAGCCCCTGGCCATCACCCGCAAGGAAGCCCTGCTGCTGGAAATGCTGCTGCGGCGCCAGGGGCAATGCTCCAGCAAGCAGGAGTTGCTCTCGGGCAGTTCCGCCAGTTGTCGGGAGGTGGGCGAGGCCACGATCAAGGCCCACATCCGTAACCTGCGCAGCAAGTTGACCAACGCCGGCTGCCGGGCCGATCTGATTGAAACCGTCTACGGCCTTGGCTATCGCCTCAACCCCAGCGCCCTCGCCTGATCCGCTGCGGCTCAAACGGCGACTGGGGCTACAGGGGGCCGGCTTTGCCCTGCTGTTAATGGGAACCTTTACCGCCGCGATGTACTTGGGCATCGCCGCCCAACGCCAGGAGGATCTGCGCGGCGAACTGCGCCAGCTGGCCGCCAGCGCTGCCTCCCAGCTACCCCTGATCGCCCACGAAGCCCATGAGGTGGGCAATGCCCGTAAGTTCAACAACGATCGCGCCGTGGTGGCCCTGCCGGAGCGCAACCCCCAGCGATTGCAGTGGTTTGACGCCGATGGCCGTCTCTTAAACGACCAGGGCCAGCTGGCCCTGCCGCCCCTTGCTGGGCTTGGTAAAGCGCCTAGATCTGGGGCAACTGGACAAGACGTCCACCCAGGCAGCACGCCCCCAGCCCTCTGGCAGCGCTGGCCTGGGGGCCTCAGCCTCTGGCAGCCGGTGTACACCCGGCCCCGCCAGGCTTCGGGGTCGGGGTCGGGTCAAGGAGCTGGCTCCGCCCAGTTCAGCGGCTCAGTGCGGGTGGCCCTTTCCAACCAGGCCGCCCTGGCGGACCTCCGCCGGCTGCAACGGGGCCTGCTGCTCGGGGCGATCGCGGCCGTGCTCTCAGCCCTAGTGGTGGGGCGGCGCATGGTGCAGGCGGCCTTCGCCCCCTTGCAACAACAAGTAGACGCGCTGCAACGGTTCAGCGGCGAGGTTTCCCACGAATTGCGCCACCCGCTCACCAACCTGCGCACCCTGCTCGCTGCCGCGCCGGACTCGACGGATCCGGCCAGCCGCCGGTTGCTGGCCCAGGTCGATCGCCTGGCGGCCCAGATGGGAGCCCTGCTCAACGACCTGCTGTTTCTGGCCCGCGAGGAGCAGGGCCTCGAACCCGGCCTGGGCCAGCACAAACGCTGGCGCCGCTTTGACCTGCTCGAACTCCTCGATGACCTGCTGCAGAACCACCAGCTCCAGGCGGCCCAGCGCGGCATCCAGCTGAGCCTGGACGCCCCCGCCGGCATCGAAGCCCTAGCCGTCACGGCCGAGGCCGAGCCCCTGCAACGGCTGTTCACCAACCTGCTGCTCAATGCCTTACGCCACAGCCCCCGCCATGGCCGGGTCACGGTCAAGGTGAGGGCCCTTCACCTGAAGGGCGTCGGCGCGAGGCTGGTGGTGGAGGTGGTCGACGCGGGGCCGGGCATTGCCGCCGCCGATCGGGAGCGGATCTTCGAGCGCTTCTGGCGGGGCGTGCCGCCCGAGGAACAGGGCCAAAAGGACAGCGGGGGAACGGCTTATCAGGATCCCAGCAGCCCCGAAGCCCAGGCGATCGAACCCAGCGGCCTTGGTCTGGCGATTGCCCGCGCCATTGCCCGCCAGCAGGGCGGCGAGCTCAAGCTGGTCGCAGCCGATCCCGGCCACTGCGTGTTTGCCGTTGAGTTGCCCTGGGGATGAGTTGCCCTGGGGATGGCCTGGCCTGGGGATGGTCTGCCCTGGGGATGGTCTGCCCTGGGGTTAACAGCCCCCCTGAGGCTTGAGGTCTGACCACGATCTGCCCTGGATCTGACGCAACCTTGACGACTTTTTGACCGCTTTCAGGCCAGGGTTGGTGTCATGAGCTTTCCTTTAGTCGCTAGTGATCCAGGCCTGGCGGCCTTTGGATCGAGTCTCACGGCCATCTCCCTGGCGGAACTGGGGGACAAGACCTTCTTCATGGCCCTGATCCTGGCGGCCCGCCATCGGCCCCGCTGGGTGTTCATCGGCGCCTTCGCGGCCCTGGCCGCCGTCACCGTGATCTCCCTGGGCCTGGGCTACGGCCTACGGGAGTTGTTACCACCGGGCCTGGTGCCCTGGCTGGCCGCCGCCCTGTTCCTGGGCTTCGGCCTCAAGCTGCTGATTGACGCCCAGGCGATGGAGGCCGATGCGGCCCAAGACGAAGCGCAGGATGCCGAAGCGGCCGTCAATGCAGCGGAGGTGGGCCAGTCGATCGCCACGGCCTGGGCCGTGATTTGGGAAGCGTTTGCCCTTGTGTTCATCGCCGAACTGGGCGATCGCACCCAGTTCGCCACGATTTTTCTGGCTACGGCCCCTTCCTTCAGTTTTGCCGGACTCCTGGCCGGCAGCCTGGTGGGCCACGGCCTAGTGACCTGGCTTGCGGTCGGCGCCGGCCAATGGATCGGCGGCCGCATCAGTGAACGGATGCTGTATCGCCTCAGCGCCGGCCTATTCCTGCTGTTTGGCCTGGCCTCCCTGCGCCAGGCCCTCGGCTGATGGGATCGAACCCTCCTGCCCAGAGCAGTTATCCCCCCGGCAGCCATCCCCCCGGCAGCCATCCCCCCGGCAGCCATGGCGATCCCAGCGATCGCGTCGATGATCACGATCACGACCCCAGGCAGGGGCAGGGACACCAAGGCCCTGGCTTAAGCCCAGGCGCGGCCTTCCGCTGGAGCCTCCTGCTCAACAGCCTGCTGACCGGGCTACAGCTGGTGATTGGCCTGGGTTTCGGCTCCCTGGCCCTGGTGGGGGACGCGCTGCACAACCTCGGAGATGTCGTGGGTCTGGCCCTGGGCTGGGGGGCGGATCGGCTCAGCCGCCAGGCCCCCCGAGGCCGCTTCACCTATGGCTTTGGCCGCAGCACCCAGCTGGCCTCCCTGATCAACGGCTCGCTGACCTTCCTGGCCGGGGCCGTGGTGGTGGTGGAAGCCCTGCAACGGGTCCAGCATCCGGTGCCGATCCAGGTGGCCCCCGTGGCCCTGGCCGCAGTCGCTGGCATTGCCATCAACCTGGTTTCCGCAAGCCTCTTCGGCCACAACCACCACCACGACCTCAACCAGCGGGCGGCGGTGTTGCACCTGATCACCGATGCGGCCGTGTCCGTGGCGGTCTTAGCCAGTGCCCTGCTAATAGGGGCCAGCGGCTGGCTCTGGCTCGATGCCCTGACAGCAATTGCCGTCGGAGGGGTCGTGATGGCCAGCGCCTGGGGCTTGCTGCGCGAGGCCCTGGCCGTCAGCCTCGATGCGGTGCCGGCGGGAATCGATCTGGCTGCGATTGAAGCCGCTTTGCGGGCCTTGCCCGGGACCATCGATGTGCAGGCCCTGCACGTCTGGGGGATCAGCAGCTCGACAACCGCGCTGACGGCCCGACTGCAGCGGCTCGAGCAAGCCCCTTATGACAGCAATGCCATCTTAAAACTGGCCCAACAGCAACTCAGAGCCCTGGGCATTGACAAGGCCACCTTGCAGTTGGAAATCGTTCCTCCCAAAACCATGGTTTGAGACGCGTTCAATCCGGAATCGCTGAGGCAGGAAGCCCCAGGCAGCAGCAAAAAGCCAACCCAGAACCCCTGACCCCAGAACGCTGAAACCCCGGGGGACAAAGCAGCAAACCTGAGATCGCGGGGACTCCCCCAATGACGACGGCGAGGAACTGATCCGAACGACTTTTGAGCCCTAACCGCAGAATTCCAGAAGGCCACACCTTGGGCTGAACGACCGCCCTTCGGCTTGAACCAGCACTCACGCCAGCTGGCTTGCGAAGATCAACGGCCCCCTTGCCTTAGCCCCGCCGATGCCGCTCACCGCCCTGGTTCGCCAGCTCCAGCAGGTGACCCTCACCGGTGAAGTGCTGGAGCGCAGCAAGCGGCCCGAGCGGTTGCGCCTCAGCGGTGCCGGTCGGGCAGCCAGGGCCCTGGTCAGCAGCGCCCTGGCCTCAGCGGCAGGAGCGCCCCTGCTGGTGGTGGTGCCAACCCTGGAGGAGGCGGGCCGCTGGGCATCCCTACTGGAGCTGATGGGCTGGAGCAGCAGCCTGCTCTACCCCACCAGCGAGGGCTCCCCTTACGAACCCTTTGATCCCACCAGCGAAATCACCTGGGGCCAGCTGCAGGTGCTCAGCGAGCTGCTTGATGGGGGTTCCAGCCGGCTGGCGATCGTGGCTACCGAGCGGGCCCTGCAACCCCACCTGCCGCCACCAGCGGCCCTCAAGGCCCACTGCCACAGCCTGCGCAAGGGCGACAGCATCAACTTAGAGGCCCTTGGCCAAACCCTTAGCCGCCTGGGCTATGAGCGGGTCGCCACGATCGAACAGGAGGGCAGCTGGAGCCGGCGCGGCGACATCGTTGATGTTTTTCCGGTGAGCGCCGAACTGCCGGTGCGGTTGGAGTTCTTTGGCGAAGAGCTTGAAAAGCTGCGGGAATTTGACCCCGCCAGCCAGCGCTCCCTCGATGCGATCGAGGTGGTGCGCCTCACCCCCACCGGCCACGGCCCGTTGATCGCCGATGCCCTGCGGGAGACGATGCCGGCGGGCCTAGAGCAGCTGCTCAGCCCCGAGGCCCTAGATCAGCTGCTGGAGGGCGGCACCCCCGAAGGCATGCGACGCCTGCTGGGGCTGGCCTATGCCCAGCCGGCCTCCCTGCTCGATTATCTGCCCGCCGCCACCCTGATCGCCATTGATGAGCGGCGCCACTGCTTGGCCCATGGCCAGCAGTGGTTTGACCACGCCAGCGCCCACTACGGCGATGTAATCGCCGAGCTGGATATCGCCAAGCTGAATATCGCCGAGCTGAAGAACGCGGAACAAGCCTCGGCGGTCCCCAGGAGCGGGGCTGGCAGCAGCCTGCTGCCAGCCGGCCTGCACATCAGCGCCCGCGAGGCTTTGGAGCAGGCCGAAAGTTTTGCCGGCTTCGACCTGGCCGAACTGAACGAAACCGACAACCACGCCAACAGCTTCGATCTGGCCAGCCGCTCGGTGCCGGCCTATCCCAATGCCTTTGGCAAATTGGCAGCCCTGGTGCGCGACTTCCAGGCGGACAAGGCGCGGGTGTGGCTGCTCTCGGCCCAGCCGTCGCGAGCGGTGGCCCTGCTGGAGGAACACGACTGCATCAGCCGGTTTGTGCCCAATCCAGCCGATTTCGCCACGATCAACCGGCTGATTGAACAAAACACCCCGGTTGCTCTCAAGACCCGGGGCACGGCCGAACTGGAGGGCCTGCAACTGCCGGCCTGGAAGCTTGTTTTAATCACAGATCGGGAATTCTTCGGCCAGCAGTCGTTAACAGCAACGGGCTATGTGCGGCGGCGGCGCAAGGCGGCCAGCCGCACGGTCGATCCTGGCAAGATGCAGCCGGGCGATTTTGTTGTGCACCGCAACCACGGCATCGGCCGCTTTATCAAGCTGGAAAAACTGGCGATCAGCGGCGAATCCCGCGATTACCTAGTGGTGCAATACGCCGATGGCCTGCTGCGGGTGGCCGCCGACCAACTCGGCAGCCTGGGCCGCTATCGGGCCAGCACCGATGCCCCGCCCGAGCTCAACCGCATGGGCGGTACGGCCTGGACCAAGGCGAAGGAGCGGGCCCAAAAGGCAGTGCGCAAGGTAGCGCTCGACTTGGTCAAGCTCTACGCCGAACGGCATCAAGCGCCGGGCTTTGCCTTCCCCGCCGATGGCCCTTGGCAAAGCGAACTCGAAGACTCCTTCCCCTACGAACCCACCCCTGACCAGCTCAAGGCGATTACCGATGTCAAACGGGACATGGAGCGACCCCAGCCCATGGACCGGTTGGTCTGCGGCGATGTGGGCTTCGGCAAAACGGAGGTGGCGATTAGGGCCATCTTCAAGGCGGTAACCGCCGGCAAGCAGGTGGCCCTACTCGCCCCGACCACGGTGCTCGCCCAACAACACTGGCGCACCCTCAGTGAACGCTTCGCCCCCTACCCACTCAAGGTGGCCCTGCTCAACCGCTTCCGCACCACACTCGAACGCAAGACAATCCTGGCGGGCCTGGGCGAGGGAAAGGTTGATGTGGTGGTTGGCACCCACCAGCTACTGGGCAAGGGCACCAACTTCAAGGAACTGGGATTGCTGGTGGTGGATGAGGAGCAGCGTTTTGGCGTCAATCAGAAGGAAAAGATCAAGGCCCTGCGTAAAGACGTCGATGTCTTGACCCTCTCAGCCACGCCAATCCCCCGCACCCTTTACATGAGCCTCTCTGGCGTGCGTGAGATGAGCCTGATCACCACGCCGCCGCCCCTGCGCCGGCCGATCAAAACCCACCTCGCCGCCCTCGATGAGGAAGCGGTGCGCAGCGCCATCCGCCAGGAACTCGATCGCGGCGGCCAGATTTTCTATGTGGTGCCGCGGGTGGAGGGAATCGAGGAGGTAGCCGGCCAGCTGCGCCAGATGGTGCCAGGCCTGCGCCTGCTGGTGGCCCATGGCCAGATGGCCGAAGGCGAACTGGAAAGCGCCATGGTGGCCTTCAATGCCGGCGAATCCGATCTGATGCTCTGCACCACGATCGTGGAAAGCGGCCTCGATATTCCCCGCGTCAACACGATCTTGATCGAGGACGCTCACAAATTTGGCCTGGCCCAGCTCTATCAACTGCGGGGCCGGGTCGGCCGCAGCGGCATCCAGGCCCACGCCTGGCTCTTCTACCCCGGCGATGCCTCCCTTTCAGAAGCGGCGCGCCAGCGGCTGCGGGCCATCCAGGAATTCGCCCAGCTCGGCTCGGGCTACCAGCTAGCGATGCGCGACATGGAAATCCGCGGCGTCGGTAATTTGCTGGGGGTAGAGCAGAGCGGCCAGATGGAAACAATCGGCTTCGATCTCTACATGGAGATGCTGCAGGAATCCCTCGCCGAAATCCAGGGCCAGGACATCCCGGCAGTCGATGACACCCAGATTGACCTGCCGATCACGGCCTTCATCCCGGGCGATTGGATCACCGAAAACGACGAAAAGATCGCCGCCTACCGGGCCGCCGCCGAGTGCGACAGCCAGGAGACCTTGGTGGAACTGGCTGCCGGCTGGGTCGATCGCTATGGCGCCATTCCGGCTCCGGTGCAGAGCCTGCTGCAATTGATGCAGCTGAAAGTCCTGGCCAAGCGCTGCGGCTTCTCGCGCATCAAGCCGGAGAAGCCCAACATCGCGCTGGAGACACCAATGGAGGAGCCGGCATTCCGGCTGCTACGCCAGGCCCTGCCCCAACATCTGCATGGACGGCTCGTGTATCAGGGCGGGCCTGGCAGCACGGCCAAGGTGCTGGCCCGGGGGTTGGGGGTGTTGCCAATCGAGAAACAGCTGGAGCAACTGATGGAGTGGCTCAAACTGATGGCCGACCAGATTCCCGGCAGCGATGGCCTCAATGCCAACCAACGCCGCCAACAACTCGAAACCCGCAATGCCGAGGTGCTGCGTGTTTGAGTTTTTTGCCAACTGCCTTCCCCCCAGTCGACGGCCCAGGTTGGCCCGGGGACTGACCCTGGCCCTTGGCCTTGCAGGGTCCCTTGGCCTGCAGGCCTGCCAAGGGACCCTGCCCTTCCAACGTCAAACCCTGATCATCTATGTGGTGCCTCCCGGCTCATCCACCCTGACCAAAGTCGACATTGACAACTTCTGGAATCCACTGGTTACAGCCTACAAACGACTGCATCAAGGCGTCCATCTCAATTTCAACTTCGTCGTCTTTGAATCCCAGCGACTAAAACAAGAATTGCGGCGTCGTAATAGCCGCGGCTTGGGCCCCGACCTGCTGGTTGTCAATGCTGCCACCGCCATCGATCTGCTCAATCAGGGACTGATTAGCAAGCTGCAGGTCCCGGCCGACGTGCAGAACAGCCTCCAACCTTGGGTGCTCTCCAGGGTGCGGGTCAAGGGGGGACTCGCGGCCCTACCGATTGCCCTGGAGCCCCAGCTGAGCTGTTACAACCGGTCCCGCATTCCGAGCCCACCGGCCACCCTCGACGAGCTGCTGCAGCTGGCCGCCAAGGGCAAATCGATCGGTCTTTCCGTCTCACCGCCAAACATTTGGTGGACGATCGGACCCTTGGGAGCAGATCAACCTCTGCAGGCCTTGATGGAGACTCCCGTGGATAGGCCGATGCCGATTGATGGCCGCGGTCGAGCCAGAATCACAACCTGGCTGGCCTGGTTGCGTGATGCAGCACGCCAAAGTCATGTCAATTTCTTCAACAACGACGAAGAACTGCTCACCGGCCTCAGCAACGGCCAACTGGATTGGACCAGTTGTTTGAGTTTCAACCTGCCACGGTTGCAGGCAAAAATGGGTGCCAATC
This sequence comes from Synechococcus sp. UW140, assembly GCA_945860085.1. Lineage (GTDB taxonomy): Bacteria > Cyanobacteriota > Cyanobacteriia > PCC-6307 > Cyanobiaceae > BAIKAL-G1. The sequence continues at coordinate 19,687 of CAMAPJ010000012.1, forward strand.
TTGGTGTGGCGAGCCTGCCGCAAGGCCCCCATGGCCTGGCCTCCCCCAACTCGCTGCTACGCGTGGTCGCCTTCGGCGTCAATTCCTCCCCCCAACAACGCAAGCGCGCCCTGGAACTTGGGCTTATGCAACTCAACCCATTGATGCAACGCTCTCTCACCCTCAACAGTCAGCAAATGTTGCCGGTCAATCGCTTCGCGCCGGCACCGGTGGCCAGTTCGGCCAGGATCCAAGCCTTGGTCAATGCCGAGGAGCAATTTCAGCGCAGCTCCCTTTTCGCCCGCGCGCCCTTGGCGGTCAATCGGCTCGACACCGTCAGCCCAGCGGTCGAAAATCTGCTGACCCAGTTGGTGGTCGATGTGATCGGGCCCGAACAGGCCAGTGAGCGCCTGATCGGGATCCTGAGGCATCCCTAATGGGCGACTTGATGCTGGCGATGGTCAGCTGGCTGGGCTTCTTACAGCGGCCAGATGTACTCGTGCAGCTCCTGGCGATTGCCCTGGCGGTGTTGCTAGCCAGGCGCCTGCGGGGATCCCCCTGGCTGGGCCGCCCGTTCCGGCCGAGCTGGCTCCCGGGCTGGATTCGGCGTCCCCCCGTCGCCCTGGCCGAGACAGGAGCCCTGGTGCTGGCCATACCGCTGCTGAATCTGGCGGGCCAGGAAAGCGGGTTGGTGCTGCTGATTGCCCAGCTCAAGGCCGCCTGGCTAGCCCTGGAGCTGGTGGAGAAGCTGCTGCTCAGCCGCTGGCTCGATCCGGTGATGGCCTCCAGGCTCTCGAGCCGCCTGCTGCGGCCCGCCCTGCTGCTGGCCACCCTGCTCATTGGCCTGGATGCAGTGGACAACCTTCAAGAGCTGGCAAACCTGCCGATGGGCCGCCTGTTCGGATCGGCCGTCAACCTCGGCAGCCTCTTCGAGGTGGTAGTGGTGCTCTACGTCCTGGTGATCGGCTCGGGACCGCCCGCCTGTGCCATCGGCTGGTTCTGTCAACGGGGCCTGGGCATGACCGAAGGCAGCCGCCGGGCCCTGGAGCTGCTGCTGCGCTATCTGCTAGTCAGCTTGGGCGTGCTCTGGGCCCTGGGGCACCTGGGCTTCAACCAGACTGGCCTGTTCGCCATCGCCGGCGGCCTGTCGGTGGGCCTGGGCTTTGGCGTCAAGGAGGTGTTCTCGAACTTCATCAGTGGCCTGTGGTTGCTTTTTGAAGGGTCGGTGCGGCCGGGTGAAGTGCTGATCATTGATGGCGAAGCCTGTGAAGTGCGCCGTCTGGGGCTGCGGGCGGCGGTGCTCTGGCGCAGCAGTGACAACGCCGAACTGCTGATCCCCAACCAAACCTTCTTCACCTCCACAACCGCCACCTTCACCGGCAGCGACCGGATGCGCCGCGGCATTTTGGCGGCGACGCTGACCAACAGCCTCGCGCCCAGCGAGGTGGTGTCCCGCCTCGAACAGGTGGCGACCGCCCAGGCGGGGGTGTTGATCGAGCCGGCGGCCAAGGCCAGCGTCGAGCAGCTGGGCGACACCACCATTCGCTACAAGCTCACCTACTGGATCGCCGATCCGCTCAGCAATCAGGAGATCAGCAGCGCTCTGAAGCTGGCGCTCTGGCACAACTTCAAACCCATCGACATCAGCCTGAACTGAGGGCTGAGCTGGCTTGGCGCCCCACGGAGCGGGCGGCACAAGCCAGGCGCCGCAACCCTTTTCCATCCCAATGCCTGGCTGCAGCCCGGCTCCATGCCTGGGTGCCAGCCAGCCCACCGCCCAGACCCCTCTCAGCTTGCGCAATTCTTCGTTACAGTTGGGACATCTTTCGTTACCGCAGCGCCGTGGGTGAGCTGATCGAGCAGGGAGCAGGAACTGGTGGGTTCAGCACGCTCTCGGGACTGGTCTGCCTGATTGCCCTTGGCCTCTACGGCTTGATGAGCCGCGACCAAGAAAACAACAACGACGACGACGACTCCAGCCCAGGCGGCGGCCTGATGCAGCCCGTGGCCTGATCATTCTTTTGCCCTCAGAAGAACTTGATCAGCTAACGATTTCAACGGGACAGGGGAAATGCAATCAAATCGCAGTGCAGGTCAGTTCTGATTTGCCCATCGATGCATTGACCAATGGCTGCCAAAGCTAGATTTATAGCTGGCAACCCAACAATAATGAGCCTCATGATTCAAGACAATTCGCTGGACCGCGTCAAGGGCCAATGGCGCCTCTCAAGCTGCATAACCGAAAAAAAAGGCTCCACAGAAAAATTTAAGCCCCTAGGGGAAAGACCAAAAGGCAGACTAGTCATCACAGAAACTGCTTATCTACTCGTACTGATCACCACAAGCCAGCGAGCCATTGCCACATCGGAAGCCGACAAATCAGCCGCATATTCTACCATGGTTTCCTATTCTGGTTGCTGTGAATTCTCCGGCAATCAATTAACAACCAAAGTAGATATATCCTGGAACGAAGAATGGGTTGGCGGCGAGCAAGTGCGCTACTTTGAATTTTCAGGAGAGACCCTTATGCTTACCACTGCTTGGGAGGCGAATCCCTGGGAGCCCGAAACAAGCAGCAGCACGCCGATCAGAAGCGTACTGGCCTGGGAACGAGAAGCGTAAGTCCTTCACTATCCATCCAAACCCAATACTTGTCATCCACCACCCAATCGATGGCAAGTTTTTCTTTTGTTTTTAAAAACTTAAAAGACTCATCTCAATTAGTCTCACTTGGATTGCCCCTTCACAATCCTGTCTCGACACTCCTTAGCATCTCAATTCTGCCCAATCAATTGCCCTAAGGTTCGCAAGCTTTCTTCGATGCCCAGAAGCAATGCCTGAATCCTTAGCATCCCAAGCCCAAGCACTCATTTGGCCGCCTTGCCTGCCCCCAGGGCCGCCGGCACATTGCTGGTGCCCGGTTGGAAGGGACGCTGGGCCAGCCCGGCGCCGCGCAGCAATTTGAGCAGGGCCGTTTCGGCCGCCACGAACTGGCTGTCCTTCTGGGTGGCAATGTCTTCGAGCTTTAGTTTCTGGGCGTCGGCATCCGACAGTTTTGCCGTGACATCGGGTTCGATGCCGCGGTGGTGGATGTCGCGACCACTGGGGGTGAGGTACTTGGCGATTGTCACGGTCATGCCGGAGCCATCAGACAGCCCCCTCACCGATTGCACAAGGCCCTTTCCAAAGGTCTTCTGGCCCACCAGCAGGGCCCGGTGATTGTCCTGCAGGGCGCCGGAAAGTATTTCGCTGGCACTGGCAGAGCCCTCATTGACCAGGATCACCAGGGGGCGCTTGGTGAGGGCATGGCCGTTAGCCCGCTTGATGTCCTGAATGCCATCGCGGGTTTTGGTAGACACAATCACGCCCTCATCAAGCCACTGGCGGGCAATCGCCACGCTGGCCATCAGCAGGCCGCCCGGGTTGCTGCGCAGGTCGAGCACATAACCTTGCACCCCCTTGGCTTCTAGGTCTTTCACCGCCGCACCCATGTCCCGGGCGGCATTGGCGTTGAATTGCTTCAGACGGATATACCCAAGGCGTTCGCCTTCGGGGCCGGTTTTCACCTGGTGCTCGACGGTGTGGAGTTCGATCCGTTCGCGCACCAAGGGCGAAGTGACCAGGGCGCCCTTGCGGCGCAGCTGAATCGTCACCTTGGTGCCAGCTTCGCCGCGAATCAGCTTGACCGCCTCCTCGGTGGACATGCCCTTGGTGGCTTTGCCATCGATCGAGACGATCACATCTTTAGGCATCACGCCAGCCCGGTAGGCGGGCGACCCTTCGATCGGCGCAATCACCACCAATTCCTTACTGTCCTTGTCGATGCTCAGCTGAATGCCCACCCCGGACAATTCGCCCGAGGTGTCAATCTGCATCTCCTTGAACTCACGCGGATCAAGGAAGCGGGTGTAGGGATCACTGAGGGTGGCCAACATGCCGCGGATGGCGGCATAGCCTTGCTTGGGCGTATCGTAATTTTTGCCGAGCAACTGGCGCCTTAATTCACGCCAACGTTCCGGCGAATACTTGCCAGTGGTATCAAGATAGTCGCGAAAAACAATCTGCCAGGTTTGATCAATCACCTCCTTGGGGCTGTCGCTGATCAGGGAGGCCAGGCTGGGGGCGCTGAGCAGTTGACTGCCCACCAGCATGGTGGCGGCAACAGCCCCAGTCCCCATCAACACCACGACGCCGGTGCGAGCCCTGCCCATCAATAACTCCTGTAAACCTGGAGATTGATCTCAAGCTAGCCCGCCGGGGCGAGTTCTCGGCAGCGGGGAAAACCGGAAATGGACCAGCCAGGCGACCGAACCTTGAATAGGGGCTTGACAGGGCTTCGTTCTCGGTAACGCTCGATTGGAGCTAAGGCCAGATCAGCCGCCAGGGCTCAATCAAGCTGGTCAGCAAGGGGCCAGTCGCCCGCCACAAAAGCAGCCCCGCGTTCCGAAACCGTTCAGGGATCCAGCCAGCGGCCGTCCTCTTTGATCAGGGCGATCAGGGCGGCAACCCCTTCGGCCTCCGGCACCCGACGGATTTCATCGCGGCCCCGGTAAAGGGAAATAATGCCGGGGGTTTTGCCGACGTAGCCGTAGTCGGCATCGGCCATTTCTCCCGGGCCGTTGACGATGCAACCCATCACGGCGATGTCGAGGCCGGTGAGATGGGCCGTGGCGTCGCGCACCTGGTGCAACACGGCCTCGAGGTTGAACAGGGTGCGGCCACAGCTGGGGCAGGCCACGTACTCGACCATCGTCTTGCGCAGCCCCAGGGCCTGCAGGATCGAGTAGCAGACTGGGATCTCCTTCTCCGGCGCCTCGGTGAGGGACACCCGGATCGTGTCACCGAGCCCATCGGCCAGCAGGGTGGCAATGCCTGCGGTGCTCTTAATCCGGCCGTAGTCGCCATCGCCGGCCTCGGTGACGCCCAGGTGCAGGGGGTAAGGGAAGCCCTCGGCATCCATGCGATGGGCCATCAAGCGGTAGGCCGCCAACATGACCGGCGCCCGCGACGCCTTCATCGATACAACGATGTTGTGAAAATCGAGCCGGTCGCAGATGCGGATGAATTCCAGGGCCGACTCCACCATGCCCAGGGGCGTGTCGCCGTAGGTGAAGAGCATGCGCTCCGCCAACGAGCCGTGATTGACGCCAATGCGCAGCGCCTTGTCCTGGCTCTTAAGCAGGCTCACCAGCGGTTCAAAGGTGAGGGCGATGCGATCGGCGATCTGGGCCAGCTCGGCCTCGGAAAAACTGCTGCGGTTTGGATCGGGCTTGTCAAACACAAACAGGCCCGGGTTGATGCGCACCTTGTCGACGTGGTGGGCCACCTCCAGGGCAATCTTCATGCCGTTGTGGTGCACATCGGCCACCAGGGGCACCGGCTGGTAGGAATCTTTCAGGCGTTTGCGGATCTCGGCCACGGCCTTGGCATGGGCCAGGCTCGGCACTGTCAGCCGCACGATTTCACAGCCCGCCTCGTGCAGGCGGCGGATGCCAGCGGTGGCCCCCTCAACATCGAGGGTGTCCTCATTGATCATCGACTGCACCACCACCGGGTGCTCACTGCCAATCGCGATCTCGCCCACCCGAACGCTGCGGGTCTGGCGGCGGTGGATCAGCGAATCAAAGCGGGGATCGCTGGCCCAGTCCTGGCCGATCCCGCCAGGGGCGGCGCCAGGACTGACCCCTGGGGTGGCGGCATCGGGGCGGGCCAGGGTGCCGGTCATGGAGCGGGGCCGGAGGGTGGGACAAGCCTGTCACAGACCGCCACTCAATTGGCGGGAAGCTGACCTGCCAGCTGCAGCAGGCGCTCTCGCACCGCCACCAGGTCCTGGCGGGTCAGCTCCCGGGCAGACCCGAGCTGGTTCGAGCCGTTGCGCAGCAGGTAGGCGGGATGGAAGATCGGCAGGAAGGCCCTCCCCTCAAAGTCCAGCCACTGGCCGCGCAGCTGGCTGATCGGCCCCTTAAGCGCCAAAACCGCCTGCAGGGCCGTAGCGCCCACCAGCACCACCACCTGGGGCTGGACCAGGGCGATCTGCAGCTGTAGCCAGGGACGGCAGGCGGCCAGCTCTAGGGCGGTCGGTTTGCGGTTGGCCGGCGGGCGGCATTTCACGCCATTGCAGAAGTAGGCGTCGCGGTTGCTGTCGAGGCCCGCCGCAGCCAATAGCTGATCGAGCAACTGACCGGAGCGCCCCACAAAGGGCTGGCCCAGCGCATCCTCCCGGGCCCCGGGGGCCTCGCCGATCAACATCAACCGCGCCCGGGGATTGCCACGGCTGACCACCACCTGCTGGCGGCCCTGGGCCAGGGGGCAGCGCTGGCAAGCGCTGCACTGCCGGGCCAACGCCTCCAGATCGGCTTCGCGCCCCAGAACGGGGGAGCTGGACTCGATCGGGGCCGAGCTGGCTGCCCCGCTGGCAGCGGAGCTGGGAACCGAGCTGGAAGCTGCAGCCCGGCTCGGGGGCGGCACGGGAAGGCTGTCGATCGCTCGGACCCGGTTGATCTGGCCAGAGTCCCATGGCCCGCAGGGGCCTAGGCAAAGGCGGCAACCAGAGCCGGACCGGATTCCCGCGCTGGCGCGGGCCTGGGGCCGAAAAGGTCTGCCCAGAACCTTCGGCGTGGCCGGCGTAGGGCAGGATGCAAGATTGTCCAGGCATTCCTTGGAATGCCGCCCCCGACGCTGCACCGATGCTGCGCCCGATTGAGCTTTCTGCCCGGGCAGAAGCGTTGCAGCCCTCCTTGACCCTGGCCATTGCCGCTCGGGCTAAAGCGTTGCGCGCCGATGGCCACGACATCTGCAGCCTCAGCGCGGGGGAGCCGGATTTCGATACGCCGGCCTTCATCCGCCAGGCCGCCACGGCGGCCCTGGAAGCCGGCCACACCCGCTATGGGCCCGCCGCCGGCGAACCGGCCTTGCGCCAGGCGATTGCCGAAAAACTCAGCACTGAAAATCAAGTTCCAACCACGGCCGACCAGGTGCTCGTCACCAACGGCGGCAAGCAGGCCCTCTACAACCTTTTCCAGGTGTTGCTGGGGCCGGGAGACGAACTGCTGCTGCCCTCGCCCTTCTGGCTGAGCTATCCGGAGATGGCCCAGCTGGCGGGCGCCAGCGTGCGCCTGATTCCCAGCGACGCGGCCGACGGCTTCCGGCTCGATCCCAGCCGGCTTGAGGCGGCGATTACGCCTGCGAGCAAGTTGCTGGTGCTCAACAGCCCCTCCAACCCCACCGGCATGGTGCTGGGCTTAGACGACCTGGAAGCCATCGCGTCGGTGCTGCGCCGCCATCCCCAAGTGGCGGTGGTCTGCGATGAGATCTACGAATTCCTGCTGGCCCCGGGCCTGGTCCACCACAGCTTTGCGGCGGTGGCCCCCGATCTGGCTGAACGGATCTTTACGGTGAACGGCTTTGCCAAGGGCTGGGCCATGACCGGCTGGCGCGTCGGCTGGCTAGCGGGGGCCAGGCCCATCATCGCCGCCGCCAGTGCCCTGCAGAGCCAGAGCACCAGCAACGTCTGCAGCTTTGCCCAGTACGGCGCCTTGGCGGCGATCAGCGCCCCGAGGGACTGCGTGCTGGCCATGGCGACCGAATTCAACCGGCGCCGCAGCTTGCTCAGCGATGGCCTGATGCAGCTGGCCGGACTGGCCCTAATCCCGCCCCAGGGGGCCTTCTACGCCTTCGCCGACATCAGCAGCAAGGGGCTCGATTCGATGACCTTCTGCAACCGGCTGCTGGAGCAACAGGGCCTGGCGGCCGTGCCTGGGGTCGCCTTCGGCGATGACCGCTGCATCCGCTTGTCCTGCGCCGCCTCACCTGCGACGATCCAAGATGGCCTGGCGCGGCTCGAGCGCTTCCTCGCCAGCTGCTAACTGCCTCCTTCCTGACCTGCCTGGCTGACACCCTCCCGACAGGCCGGGCGCATCCGACCCTTTGCCTCCCCAACCTCCATGGCCATCCGAGAACGTTGGGCCGCCGTCCTGGCAGGCCTATCCCTGGTCCTGCTGCCGGCGGCCCTGCCCGGGCTCAATCCCAATGGGCTCAACCTGCTGGCCCCTGCCCGGGCCGAACAGCCCCAGGCGAAAAAGGTGTTGCGCATCAGCGCCATCCCTGACCAGAAAGCGGAAAAACTCAACCGCCTCTATCCCCTAGTAGCAGCGGAACTGGAGCGGCAACTGGGAGTGCCGGTCGTGTATGTGCCTGTGGTGGATTACACCGCCGCCGTGACGGCCTTCCGCACAGGTGACCTGGATCTGGTCTGGTTCGGGGGCCTCACCGGCGTGCAGGCGCGCCTGCAGAAACCCGGCGCCTTGGTATTGGCCCAACGGGACATTGATGTCGCCTTCCACAGCATCTTCATTGCCAACACAGGCAGCGGCCTGAAGCCGATCCGTGGCGTCAAGGGTCTGGCAGAACTCAAGGGCAAACGCTTCACCTTCGGCTCGGAAAGTTCGACCTCAGGCCGGCTGATGCCCCAGTACTTCCTAGCCAAAGGTGGCGTCAAGCTTAGTGATTTTGCTGGCGGCGCCCCCGGCTTCAGCGGCAGCCACGACACCACCATCGCCCTGGTCCAAAGCGGTGCCTATGACGCCGGTGTGGTCAACGAGCAGGTGTGGCGCACCAGCCTCCACGACGGCCGGGCCAACCGGGCCAAGGTGGTGGCGATCTGGCGCACGCCGGGCTATCCCGATTACCACTGGATCGGCCAGCCCAACCTTGATCAACGCTTCGGCAAGGGCTTCAGCCGCAAGCTGCAGGGGGCCATCATCAGCTGGCGCACCACCAATCCCCAACAGAAACAAATTCTGTCTCTATTCGGGGCCCAGCAGTTCAGCAAATCCTCGGCGGCTAATTACAAGCAGATTGAACAGGTGGGTCGCCAGATCGGCAAAATCCGCTGATGCCACCAGCCCCGGCCAGGGAGCCCGCTGCGTCGGTCAGCTCGCTGGCCCGTCCCCTGGCGGACCTGTCCTGGCTGGAGCTTCGCCAAATCACGGTTCCCGGCCGCGCCCGGCCGCGCCTGGATCGGGTGTCGCTTGCGATCGGTTGCGGCGAACGGGTGGCCCTGCTCGGAGCCAGTGGCGCCGGCAAGAGCAGCCTGCTGGCTGTGGCCAATGGGCAGCTTGTGCCCGCCTCCGGTTCGTTGCGCTGGCTGGGATCGCCTCCGGCGCGGCCCGGCCCGGCCCGGCGCCGCCAGCAGGCCCGCATCGGCACCCTCTGGCAGGACCTGCGCCTGATTGAGGAGCTGAGTGTGCAGCAGAACCTCAACAGCGCCCGGCTGGCGGTCTGGGGCTGGCCCAGGGCCCTGCTTAACCTGCTCTGGCCCCTGGAGAGCGACGCCAATCGCGACGCCCTCGCCCAGGTGGACCTGGGCGCCGAGCTGCTGGGTCAGCCGGTGGCCGCCCTCTCCGGCGGCCAGCGCCAGCGGGTAGCAATCGCCCGCCTGCTGCGCCAGGACCCGGAGCTGCTCCTGGCTGATGAACCCCTGGCCAGCCTCGATCCCCGCCTGGCCTCTGAGGTCTTGCAGCTGCTGCTCGACCAGGCGACGCCCCGGCGGGCCCTGCTACTGAGCCTGCATCGCCCCGACCTGCTGGTCGGCTTTGATCGGGCCATTGGCCTGCGCCAGGGCCAGGTGCTGTTTGACCAGCCGGCCAGCGCCGTGGGGCCGGCCGACCTGGAGGCCCTCTACGGCGGCGAGCCGCCTTGATCGCAGCCCCGCGCCAAGCCTTGAACCGGGCCTTGCGCAGAGCTTGGAACCGCAGCGCCTGGCCAAGGCTGGCCTGGACTCGGCTGGCCTTGGCAGGGGGCCAGGGCGCCAAATCCGATCGAAGCGGAAGCGATCTGCCCGGAGCCGCCCTGTTCAGGCCCACGGGACTCGCCGCCCCCCTGGCAATGCTGGCGCCGGCGGTGGTGCTGATCCCGGTCGTGGCGCTACTGCCTGACCTGGTCCATGGCGGCGGTTTTGAGCTGCTCGCCGACTTCGCCCAGGCCGCCTTCAGCCCCTCCCTGGACCCCTTGGTGGTTGGCTCTGCCCTCTCGGGCCTGGGCCTCACCGTGGGAATCGCCCTATTGGGCTGGGCTAGTAGTGGCGTGCTGGGGCTGGGGCTGGCCCTGGCCAGTTCGCGCCAGGTCTGGACCACCAGCTGCGCTTTGCGCTGGCCAGCCGACCTGGTGCGACGGCTACTGGCCTTACCCCGCTCGATCCATGAGCTGCTCTGGGGCTTGCTGTTGCTCCAGGTAGTCGGCCTGCAACCGGCGGTGGCGATCGCTGCCATTGCCATTCCCTATGGGGCCCTGGTGGCGAGGGTGCTGAGCGACCAGCTCGATGCCCTGCCCGACGGCGCCCTGGCGGCCCTGCGCGCCAGTGGCGTGCCAGCCCCCCAGGCCCTGCTCACCGCCCTGGGGCCGCCGCTGCTGCCAGGACTACTCAGCTATGGCGGCTACCGGCTCGAATGCGCCCTGCGCAGCGCCACCTTGCTAGGGGTATTTGGCCTGGGAGGCCTGGGCACGGAGCTCAAGCTCTGCCTGCAGTCGTTGCAATTCCACGAACTCTGGACCGGCCTCTGGCTCTTGCTTGCGGTGATGCTGCTGCTGGAGACAAGCCTGGCCGGCCTGCGGCGCCGCTGGCTGATGCCGCGCCGGCTGGGGCTGGCGGGCCCATCCCCAGGGTCAGCCAGCCCTGGGCTCGCCACTGCTCCGGCTCAGGCGCCCGGATCCGGCCGCAGCCCGGCTCAATCGGCGCCAGCGGACGCTGGACTCGGCGACGCCGATCCCGCTCGTCTCCGCAGCCAAGCCTCCCGCCCCGCCCAGCCAGGCCTGCCAAACCCCTTGGTCCCCGTCGCCGTCCCAAACGACGGCCTCGACGTCGATGCAGGGCCCGGGGGCTGGGCGCTGGCGGCAAAGACAGCAACCCTGGGCCGCCGCGGCCGCGAGATGGTGCTGGCCCTAGGGGTGCTGGCGCCGCTGCTCGTCTGGCTGGCCCGGGCCATGGCCGTGAACCCACTAGCCCTGCTGAGCTGGCAACCCCTGCCAAACCTGGGCGGCGCCTCCTGGGCCAGTGTCCTGGCCTTGCCCTGGCCCCAGCTCGTGGGCGCCACCCTGCTGCTGACCCTGATCGCCGCCGGCCTGGCGGTGGGGCTGGCGCCCCTGCTACTGCTGCTCACGGCCCCCTGGCCCTGGGCAAGGCCCTTGCTGCAGCTGGTCTGGGCCCTGGCCCGCCTCTGGCCGCCGCCCCTGAGTGCCCTGTTGCTCCTGCTGCTGCTCAAGCCCGGCCTGGTCACCGCCGCCCTAGCCCTGGGGTTCCACAACCTGGGCATCCTGGGCCGCCTGCTGCTCGAGGCCAGGGATGACAACCAGGCCCCGGCGGAAGCGGCCCTACTCGGCGCCGGCGTTGGACCACGGTTAGCCCTCTTTTATGGGCGTTTCAGCAGCCTGGCCCGCAGCTATCTGGCCTATGGGGCCTACCGGGCCGATGTGATGCTGCGCGAAACCGTGGTGGTGGGCCTGGTGGGCGCCGCCGGCCTGGGTAGTCAGCTGCTCGAGAGCCTGAGCGCCTTTGCCTGGGACCAACTACTGGCCCTGATGGTGGTTTACGCCCTGCTCACCCTGCTGGGGGAAGATCTCAGCGACCGGGCCCGGCGCCAGCTCCTGGCCCCGCCTTGAGCCGGCCGTTGGAGCAAACCGGCAGCTCCGCAGCCCCATGCCGCCCCTGCCGCGTCCATCGACCCGCCGCCTAGACCCCATGGCCCTGCCGATTTCCGGCCACATTCCCCGCAACATTCCCCGCAAACTGATCGTGCTTGGGGATAGCGGCGTGCTGGGTTGGGGCGATCCCGAGGACGGCGGCTGGTGCGAGCGCTTGCGGCGCCACTGGATGGGACTTCCCGGCGGACCGGTGCTCTACCCATTGGGGGTGCGCGGCGATGGGCTGGAGCGGGTCGCGGCGCGGCTGGAGCGGGAGGTGGCCTGCCGCGGCGAACTCAGGCGCCAGCTGCCCCACGGCATCCTGCTTGCGGTAGGACTCAACGACAGCGCCAGCATCGGCCGGCCCGATGGCCGGACCCAGCTCGATCGCGACGCATTCCTTTTCGGCCTGCAGCAGCTGATTCGCCAGGCCCAGGCCCTAGCGCCAGTGTTCGTGCTGGGCCTGACCCCAGTAGATGGGGCGGTGATGCCCTACGCGGGCATGCTCTGGTATTCCCTGGCGGCCGTTCAGCACTACGAGGCCCTGCTGGAAGAGGCCTGCCTGGAGGCCGATGTGCCTTTCCTCTCGCTGCTGCCCTCCCTGCTGGCCGATCCCCGCTGGCTGCAATGGCTCGATCCCGATGGCGTCCATCTCAACAGCGAGGGCCATCGCCAGGTCTACGGGCGGCTGCGCCAGTGGCCGGCCCTGCTGCAATGGGCTGGCCTGGAGCCCGGTTCCGTGCCGACACCGATGCGCTGAGCACCTTGGCGCGGTTGCCTTCTCTGCATGGCCTGGAATCGATCGCATCCCCTAAGTGGGGGAGAGCCCCTCCCCCGGGGGTAGGGAGCGGATCAGCCTTGCTACGGCAGATCCTGTGGGGCCACGATTCCCGCATCCCATGGCCATCCCCCGGCGGGCTTCCAGCCCGATCACCCCGCTGCGCAGCCAAAACCAGGAGCAACTGGCTGCCTATGCCCTCAGCCGCAACCCCGCGCAACGTAACCAGCTCGTCGAAACCAACCTCGGCCTGGTCAAGCAGCTGGCCCGGCGCGAAAGCCAGCGCACGCGCGTGCCGATGGAAGACCTGGAGCAAACCGGCTCCCTTGGCCTAATCAAGGCCCTTGAGGCCTTTGATCCAGGCCGCAGCACTGCCCTCAGCAGTTTTGCGGTGCCCTACATCCGCGGCGCCATTCGCCAGCACCTGCGCGATCGTTGCCAGCCCCTGCGCACCAGCCGCGGCCTGCGTGAACTCCATGCCCGCGGCCAGAAATTGCAGCAGAGGCGCCAACACCAGGGAGGCCCGGCCATGGCCGGAAGCGAACTGGCGACCCGCCTCGGCGTCGCCGCTGGGCGCTGGCAAGAGGCCTGCGCGGCAGCCCTGGCCCTGAAGGTGACCAGCCTGGATCAGCCCCGGCCGGGGGGCGATGGCGACAGCGATGGAGCTGGCCTGGGACGGGGCCAGGGGCTGGTTGAACTGCTGGCCGATCCAGGCGGACTCGATCCGCTCGAATGGGCCTGTGGCCTGGAGCGCCAGCAACGGCTCCAGCAGCTGCTGGGAATGCTCCAGCCCCAGGAGCAGACCCTGCTGCTCGGACGGGTGCTCGAGAACCGCTCCTTCGGGGAACTGGGCCGGGCCCTAGGGGTGAGCCGCAAGGTGGCACAGAGCCGCCATAAGGCCCTGCTGGCCTGGCTGAGACCCCAGCTAGATCAAGGCCTGCTGCCTTAAGGCCCGGCTCGCGCTCGGTCTGCTCAGGCGATGCGAAGCAACCCGGCCAGGCCGATCGCCAGCAGGGCTGCGATCAGGGTCTGGAGCCCATTAACCAGCTCATTGCTGAGCCAGTCGATGCGGCCCTGGAGGGTGGCGCCGATCAGGCTTTCGATCAGGGTGGCCACCAACCCCACCAGGGTCACCAGCAGCCAGGCCGTGCTGCCCTCGAGCAGGCCCAGCTGCAAGGCGATCAGGGCCATCAGGGCGCTGCCGACCAGGCTGGCGAGGCTACCTTCGAGGCTGATCGCCCCCTCCGTACCAGCGGGCACGGGCCTCAGGGTCGTCACCAAGACCGTATGGCGCCCCCAGCGCTTGCCGATCTCACTGCCGCAGGTGTCGGCCAGTTTGGCGCTGAAACTGGCCGCAAAGCCGATCAGGAGCAGGGGCACCGGCGCCCAGGGCAGCGAGCAGAGCAGGGCCAGACAGGCACCTGTGGCGGCCGAACCCCAGACATTCTCGGGGCCGCGGCGGCCGCCGCGGCCCTCGGCCAGGCCCAGCTCCTGCTTGCGGCGCAGGCCCAGCCGTGTGACAACGGATCCAAGCAGCAAATACAGCACCACCGCCAGCCAGCCCGTCCAGCCGAGACAGCCCCAGAGCAGGGTGCCGAGGATGCCGGCATGGACCCAGCCGGCCCGGGTCAGCAGGGGAGCCCGTTGGGCCAGCGCTATCAATAGCGAATTCACGAGGAGTCCCACTCCCCACGGCAACAGCCGCTCGGGCGAGTCCAGACCCAGGGATGCCTCTAGGAAGAGACACGCCAGCACGACCGAGCCCCGACTGCGCCCCCAGCTCAACACAGCCTCAGCCAATGGGGAGCTGGAGCTGGTCACAGGTTGCTGGGCTGCCACGCCGCAAGCTTCTGTTGCACTGCCCTAAGCCGCTGGCGGGCGGGGCCACCGCCAGCGGATAATCCAAGGCATTGCCTGGTCTGCCGCCGTCATGGTCTTCAACCGCAAGGGGTCGTTTTTCCTAAACCTCGACAACAAGGCCCCCAGCCAGCCAGTCCAGGTGGCACCAGTGCGAGCCGCCGCCGCCGTTGCCGAGACCAAGCCCGGCCAGGGCGCCAAGGGTGCTGCTTCCCTTGCCAATGGAGCGCCGTCCGCCGTTGCAACCCCAAGCCCGGTAGCCCCTGAGGCTGCCCCCACCACCAACCTGACCACGGCCGAAGCGATCGCCGCCGAGCTGCGCGCCGCCCAGGAGGCCCGCCCCGCCCAAACCTTCATCACCTTTGCCCCCGAGCGGGTCAGCGCCGGTGGTGCCCTGCCGATGGCACGCCGCAAAGGTGGAGCCAACCTGGCCGGCTTCAAGGCCATGGCCGGCAGCCTGTTCGGCAAGTAATCCGGCCACCTCAGCAGCAAGCAGGCCCAGGCCAACCAGTCTCAAGGCTGCCCTAGTCAAAGGCTGCCCTAGCCCAAGCCTGCCCAGCCTCTCGCTATGACTTTCAGCTCAGCAGCGCCAACGGCGATAACGCCAATCGCTGAGCAGCCCTAGGGCCGCCACGGCGGCAGTGGAACTGCGCAGGATGCGGGGCCCTAGGTCCACGCTGATCCAGCCCTGAGCTGCGGCCAGGCTGGCTTCGGCCCCACTCCAGCCCCCCTCCGGCCCGCAGGCCAGCCACACGCTTTGAGGTGGCTCGGCGGCAGCCCAACTCTCAAGGACCTCCAGCAGGGGCTGGGCCTCACCCAAGCGCGTGCTGGCAAACAGTTTGAGGCTGGTTTTGGCTGCGGCGGCAGCTGGAGCCATCGCCCCAGTCGCCGCCACAGTTAACGCCCCAGTCAACGCCGCAGTTGCTGCGGCCGCAGCGGTCGGGGCGGCAGCGAGGGGCGGCAGGGGGCCGCTGGCGCCGAGCCAGTCGCGGGCCGGCCGGGGATCCTGTAGCTGGGGCAGCCAGGGCCGCTCACACTGCTCGGCCGCTTCACGGGCAATCGTGCGCCAGCGCTCCAGGTTCGGCTGGCCAGCCACGGCGTCGTACTCCGCCCGGCAGGGCAGCAGCCAGTCCACCCCCAGTTCCACCGCCATGCGCAGCACCACCTCGTAATCGCGCTTGACCAAGGCCGCCAGCAACACCAGCGGCGGCGTCGGCGGCGGCTGCCAGGCCAAAGGGGCCTTGAGGGGCTGTTGCAGCTGGGCCCGGTCAGAGCCGACCAGCTCGGCCTCCCACAGCCCGCCGGCCCCGTCGCTGATGGCGAAGACCGCCCCGGGGCCGTAGCGCAAGACCTTCACCAGATAGCGGCTTTCCGCCGCGCTGAGGCTCACCAGGCCGGCCGGGGCCTGCTGCAGCCGGCCTGGATCGACCAGCAGCCGTCTTTGTTCGCGCCCCATTGGCTAGGGCACCCGGCCGTCGAAGCCGCTGATGCCATTGCCTTGGCGCGGATCAGACCGTTTGCCACTGTTGCCGTCCCGTTGGGAGTCGCCCCCAAAACCCTGCTCGTCCTCGTCCGGTTCCGCTTCGAACTCCTGATCCTCGTCCTCGTCGTCATCGAGGGGGAAAAGGCTGTCTGGGTGCTGCTCCACCGGCCAGTCGTCGTTTTCGCCGCCGATCAGCAATTCCTCAATCTCGACCACATCGCGATTGAGCTGGCCCAGAGAATTGATGAGTACATCGAGGCTGAAGGCATCACTGGTGCCCAGATCCAGCCAGCAACGGGCCCAGTCCTCCCGATATTCCATCACGCCCATGTTGTGCATCAGGGCCGGCAGGGACCGCTCGGCGCCCTCGAGGTCATAGCCCATCCAACCCAGCTCGACGCCCTCCTCATGGCACTGCAGGTTTTCGGCATTGAAGCCGCCCAACTTGCCAAGGAAAAACCAACTGTCGAAGAGGGTTTCCACGTAGCTGCGCTCGGCCTGGCCGAGGGGGGAGCCAAAGCGCAGCCAGATCCAGCAGTTGAAGGGATTGAGCTCGCGAAAACGGATCTCCATGGACGAACGGGCAGGCTCAGGGTGGGGCGACCCCCCCATCCAACATCCCCCTGCCACGATCACACCAATCCACCATGCTGGGGGCGCCGCCCGGTCGACCGTGCTCGAACTCCTCGACCTGACCTACCAGGCGGCCACCGCCCCGGAACCGCCCCTGCGCGGCCTCAACCTCCGCCTGGAGCCGGGCCGGCCCAACCTGGTTGCCGGCCGCAGCGGCTGCGGCAAAACCACCCTGCTGGAACTGATCGCTGGCCTGGCCGAGCCGGGGCGGGGCTCGATCCTGTGGCAGGGCCAGCGGCTGAATGGCCGCCAACGGCGCTGGCTCTGCGGCCTGGTGTTCCAGTTTCCCGAACGCCATTTTCTTGGCCTAAGCGTGGGCCAGGAGCTGAAACTGGGCCAGCATCGCCTCGGCAGTGAGCAACTCGCCGCCGTCCTGGCCCAGGTCGGCCTGGCCGGGCTGTCCCTGCAGCAGGCCCCGGAGCGCCTCAGCGGCGGCCAGCAGCGGCGTCTGGCCCTGGCCGTGCAGCTGCTGCGCAATCCCCAGGTGTTACTGCTCGATGAACCCACCGCCGGGCTGGACTGGTCCGTGCGGGCGGAGGTGCTGGAGCTCCTAGGCCAGCTGGCCCGCGAGCGGGTGCTGCTGGTGGTCACCCATGAGCCCGACCTGTTCGAGGACCTGGTGGAACACTCCTGGCAGCTGGAGCGAGGCCAGCTGCGGCCCCTGACATGAGCTTTTGCTGAGACCCAACCGGCTCTGCGCCCCCTGCTGCCCCTGATCGGCTACTGAAAACCGCCCTGAATCCGCCAGCGCCCTGCATACGATGGGGTGAGTTGGGCCCCGCAACGGGGCCGTTGCGATGCCCGATCAGCTGGTCCGAGCCACCGCCGCCGGGGGCGGCATCCGCCTAGTGGCGGTGAACAGCACGGTGGCCTCCCGCTATGCCCGGCGGCGCCATGGCCTCTCCTTCCTGACCACCGCCCTACTGGGCCGGGCGATGACGGCGGGCCTGCTACTGGCCAGTTCGATGAAGGTGCGCCATGGCCGGGTCAACCTGCGCATTCAGTCCGATGGGCCGCTCAAGGGCTTGATGGTCGATGCCGGCCGCGACGGCACGGTGCGTGGCTACGTGGGCAACCCCGGCCTAGAGCTCGACCTGCTCGAAGCGGCCGATGGCTCACACCAGTTTGATTTCCGCCAGGCCTGCGGCACCGGCTACCTGCACATCGTGCGCGACCAAGGCCAGGGCGAACCCTTCAGCAGCACGGTCGAGCTGGTCAGCGGCGGCATCGGCGACGACGTGGCCTCCTACTTGCTCCATTCCGAGCAGACCCCCTCCGCCCTGTTCGTCGGCGAACAGCTCGACAGCCATGGGGTGCGCTGCGCCGGCGGGGTGCTGGTGCAGGTACTGCCCAAGGCGGCCCGGGAACCCGCCCTAGTGGCCCTGCTGGAAGAGCGCTGCCGCGAGGTCACCGGCTTCAGCCAGCGGCTGGGCGAGGCGGCGGGCAACCTCAAGGCCCTACTCGAAGACATCTTTCCGGATCTCGATCCCCAGCTGCTCGAAGATGCCGAAGCCGACCAAGAACTCACCTTCCACTGCCCCTGCAGTCGCCGCCGCAGCGTCAACGCCTTGAAACTGCTGGGCCGCGATGAACTCAATGCGATCCTCAACGAGGACGGCAACGCAGAACTCAATTGCCATTTCTGCAACGAGACCTACCGGGTCGAAGCGCCTGAACTAGAAGAGCTGATCGCTGAACTCTCCAGCCCCACTGGCTAGGAAGCCGCTGGCAGGGGAGCGCCTGGCGAGAGCCCTACCCGGTCCCCTGGCTAATTCCCGTTCCACGGAGCTGCATGGGCCCAGGGGACTGGGCTGGATGGACCGGGCTCAGCAAGATTCAGAAGCGCCTAACCGATCAGCAGGGCGCCAAGCAGAAGCAGCACTAGGGCTGGCATGGCCTGAACCTGCTGCACAGACAGGGGCAACCCCAGGGGCAGGCTGGGGTCAAGCAGGCCCTGAAGCAGGCCCCCGAGCAGTAGACCGACGCTCAGTAGAGCGAAACTCCAAGCAACGGCCGCCAGGAAGCGGCGATGGCGCCATTGCAGGGTCACCACGGTCACGCCAGTGGCCAGGGCCAAGAGCAGTTCGGCCGAGGGGCCAGGCAAAAACAGCAGCAGCAGCAGGACCAGCCCATCGGCCGCCAAGGGGAACCAGCGCTCGCGCCCCTCGGCCAGGGCCAGCACCGGCAAGCTGAACTTGGGCACCGACAAGTTTGGCCGAGGCAGGGACGGCAGCGAGGGCAGGCTGGGCCGGGCCAGGGGTGGCGGCGGCGGACTGGCTGCGGGCCGCACGGCCTCGCGCTGGGAGGCATTGAGGGCGGCACTGCTGACCTTGCCCTGCTGGCGCTCCTTGAGCCGGTCCATCAAGACGGCGTCGTAGGCCGCCTCGATGCGGGCCCGGGCCTGGGCATCGTCAGGAACTTCGGCCAGGCGTGCCTTCTTAGCCGCCTGAACCTCATCAAAGCTGGAGTCAGGGCTAACGCCAAGACGCTCGTAGGCCGATGGCCGCTCGCCCGCTGTGGCTGAATCCGAACCCTGGGTCATCGCCTAGTGCCGACGCTGCGCTGTCGTCTCATGAGCGTATCGAGCCAGGGCCCGTCCTGGGGTGTAATGAATCAGGAATTCTGATCAACTGGGCAAGCCTCCTTCAGAAGAGGGGCTCGCTGCGCCGGTAACCGCCCTCTTCCTGAAGGCGCAGCCGCTGGGCCTCGGCCTCCTCGAGGGGCAGCCACATGCGGCGCTTCAACAGGGGCATCTGGGGAGGCAGGTGGCAGCCCTCGCGCATTTCGATCGTGGCGGCACTAGGGGTGCCTGGTCCGGGCAGGAAACTCACGTAGTCGCACCCTCCGTCGGCGCGGGGGCGGACCAGCCAGAAGGGTCTTGGCATGGCTGTGACCTTTCGTTGTAAAGCAGTCTGGCGCCTGGGGGCCCCGGCCGTGGACCCAGATCCGGGAACCCGTATCGGCCCAGCGAGGCGCCTGAAGCCCTGCGCCGCCCACCGACATGGACATCGCCGCCCCGCGGGAACGGAACCGTTGGGCGAACCCTGCGCCAAGCCAGCTCGACCCCAGGGCCAGCGGTCCTAGAGGGCGATCGGCTCAACGCCACTCACCACAGGCGCCACGGCGCTCAGCTGCAGTTTCGGGTGATCTTCACTGAGTTGGTTGAGGTTCCATTGGTTTTTGAACAGCAACACCGGCCGGTCCCAAGCATCGCGCACTGTTTTGCAGTTGAAGATGCGGCCGACTGTCTCAAGGGCCGGCCAACCACCAACCACCCAGCGGGCCACCGTGAAGCCCAAGGGCTCCAGGCGAGTTTCCACCCCATACTCATGTTCAAGCCGGTACTGAACCACCTCAAGCTGCAGCTGGCCCACCGCCGCCAAGATCGGGTCGCGCTTGCTTTGATCGGTGTCATACAACACCTGAACGGCCCCCTCCTCGCGCAATTCATTGACGCCTTTACGGAAACTCTTGAAGGCCGAAGGGTTTGGATTACGCAACCAGGAAAAGATCTCCGGGCTAAAGCAGGGAATGCCTTCATATTCAATGCGAGGCCCCACATAGAGGGTATCGCCAATCGCAAACATACCCGGGTTGTTGAGGCCAATCACATCGCCGGGATAGGCATCGTCGACTACTTCCCGGTCCTGGCCAAACAGCTTCTGGGGCCTTGACAAGCGAATCGAGCGGCCGGTGCGGGCAAGCTGCACCGTCATGTCCTTCTCGAACTTGCCGCTGCAAACTCTCAAAAAGGCAACGCGGTCGCGATGGCGTGGATCCATATTGGCCTGCAACTTAAAGACAAAGCCACTGAAGCCGGGCCGCAAGGGATCAATCGATCCCTGGCTCGATTGGCGCGCCACCGGCTTCTGGGCCAGCTCCAAGAAGGCATCCAAAAACGGACGCACACCGAAGTTAGTCATGGCCGAGCCAAAGAAGACCGGGCTGAGTTCGCCGCCATGCACCAGCTCTAGATCAAGGTCGGCGCCGGCGCCATCGAGCAGCTCCAGTTCCTCAAGGGCCAGAGCCAGGAGCTCCGGTTCCACCAGATTGGTCAGCTCGGGATCATCCCAGGCCAGGGAGCGTTCGACGCTCTGCTTGCCCCGTTCCGCCCGGGCAAACAAGATCACCTGCTTGCTACGCCGATCGATTACGCCGCGAAAGCGATCGCCACTGCCGATCGGCCAATTCACTGGCCAGCAGGCCAGGTCAAGCTCCTTTTCGATTTCATCAATCAGGGCCAGGGGTTCGCGCCCCGGCCGATCCATTTTATTGATGAAGGTGAAAATCGGGATCTGGCGCATACGACAGACCTCAAACAACTTGCGGGTCTGGGGCTCGAGCCCTTTGGCCGCATCCTCCAGCATCACGGCGTTATCGGCTGCGGCCAGGGTGCGATAGGTGTCTTCGGAAAAATCCTGGTGACCCGGGGTATCGAGCAAATTGATCGTGCTGCCCGCGTAGTCGAACTGCAAGACGGTGGAGGTAATCGAGATGCCCCGCTGTTTTTCCAGCTCCATCCAGTCTGAGGTCACCTTGCGCTGTTCGCCCTTGGCCTTGACGGCGCCGGCCTGCTGGATAGCACCGCCGTAGAGCAACAGCTTTTCGGTGAGGGTGGTCTTGCCGGCGTCGGGATGGGAAATGATCGCGAAATTGCGGCGGCGAGCCACGGCCAGTGCCAAGGCTGCCAGCGCCTGATCGGCGGCTGGATCGGTGGCTGGAGTGGTGGCTGGAGCCGTTGCTAGAGCAGCGACTGGAGCAGCGGCCAAGCCGCCCCCCTGATCCGGCGGGCTGAATGAGGCCAGCTCAGGAGCCGCCAGTGCTCCCAAAGAGGGATCTGGGGCGCCGCTGATCGAGGCGGTACTGGGGGGACGGCTGCTCATGGGTCCAGCCTGCCAGGCAATGGCCGCGGCCGCCTCAGGGCAACCGGCCGGCCACTTCCAAGTAGCGATCGCCCAGCTCCTGGGCCTCGAGCCAGGGAAGCTGGGCCTCTCGCAACTGGGCCCGAACCTCCGTCAAGGTGAAGGCCGCCGCCAGGGAATGGCCATAGTCCCGTTGCAGCAGCTCGGGGGCCCCACTGGCATAGCGCTGCACCAGCGCAAGGATCGCCTCGGGGGTGGCCGGCCGGCGCAGATCGCGGATCAACACCACCGCCCCTGGGGCCGCCAGCTGGCCGATGGCGCGCCAGAGCACTTGGGGGTCATGGAGATGGTGCAGCAGGCTGTTGCTGACCACCACCCCAAAATCCGCCCCCAGGGGTGAGCCGGGGGCCAGGGGCAGGGTGGCCAAGGCCAGCGTGACCCGCTGCTGCCAGTCGGCCTTGCGGCGGAGGGCCTGCCTGGCCAGATCCAGCATGGCGTCAGCGCCATCGAGGCCCACCACCTGGGCGTGGCGAAAGCGCTCTGCCAGACGAAAGGTGATGTTGCCAGGCCCGCAGCCCAGATCCATGATCCGCAGCCCCTGGCTGGGGCCGTTGGCGCCGACGAGCTGCACCAGCCGCTGCACCAGGTCCTGGTCGGTGGCGCTGAAATCCGCCGCGCCATAGGCCTGGGCCTGGGCGGCGCTCTCCATCAATTCCGGCTCGGGGATCCGCTCCATTGCGCCAGCCTGACAGTGCCTGGGCCTCACGGGCAGCAGGCCGTCCTGCCACCGCCGCTGGTGCCCCTATCCCCTTGCAGACCCCACCAGTGGCGTTAGCCTGAATTCCATCTGCGCCCACCGCCCCAGTGACCCTGTCAGCCCCGTTGACGGCATCAAGCTCCGCGGCCGCTGCCGGACCTGGCAACAGCGGCCCCATCGGGGCGGATCCCGGCGACGATCCCGGCTCCGGCCAGCCCACCTTTGCGATCACGGCGCCGGCCGCCAACCCGGTTTTCTATCGCACCTATTCGCGTAAGACCGCCGCCGGCCGCGAGAGCTGGCACCAAGTGGCCGAACGCAACCTGGGCGGCCTGCGCAAGCTCGGCACGCTCACTGACGCCGAAGTGGACCTGCTGCGCCGCATGCAGCAGCAGCAAAAAGCCCTCCCCTCCGGCCGCTGGCTCTGGATTGGCGGCACCCCTTGGATTGAGCAGGAGCAAAACTTTTCCGGCGCCTACAACTGCACGTCCACCAACCTGGTCGACTGGGAAGCGTTCGGTCTGATGATGGACCTAGCGATGATGGGCTGCGGCACCGGCGCCATGATCGAACCGCGCCTGATCGAACGGCTGCCGGCTGTCCGCAACAGGTTGGTTATGGGTGCCATCACCGACATCGGCGCCACCCCGGCGGGCCAGCGCCAAGAGATCACCAGCTTCAGTATTGAGGGCAACCGGGTTCAGATCAAGGTGGGCGATACTCGCCGCGGCTGGGTAGATAGCTATCAATTACTGCTCACTCTCTGCAGCGATGAGCGCTTTGATGGGCCAATCGAGATCACGATTGACCTCTCCGATGTGCGGCCCGTGGGCGAAACCCTCAAGGGCTTTGGCGGCATGGCCAATCCGGTCAAACTTAAGGATCTCTATGGACGAGTCGCCCAGATCCTCAACAAGGCCCAGGGCCGGCAACTGAGTTCGGTGGAATGCTGCCTGCTGATTGATGAGGCCGCCGTCACGATTGTGGCTGGCAACATCCGCCGCAGCGCAGGCATGCGCCAGTTCTCCGCCGAAGATCATGCCGCCGCCGGAGCCAAGGAAAACCTGTGGCAACAAGACAGCGAGGGCAATTGGCGCATTGATCCTGAGCGCGATTCCCTGCGCATGGCCAACCACACCCGCGTCTTCCACAACCGCCCCGATCGGGCCACGGTGCTGGAGGCGGTCACCAAGCAGTTTCAAAGCGGCGAAGGCGCCATTCAGTTCGCCCCCGAGGCGATCGCCCGCTCCAACGCCGACCTGCTCACCACCCCCGAGCTGCGCAGCGAGTTCATCGGCATCTACTGCGACCAGGGCCGCGACGAAGCGGGCCGCTGGCTCACCACTCACCACCCCGAGATCGGCGAGGCGGAACTCGAACACCGACTCAACCGCTACGGCCTCAACCCCTGCGGCGAGATCCTGGGCGCCGATTTCCACTGCAACCTGGCCGAAATCCATCTCAACCGGATCGATCCAGAAGATCTGAAGGGTCAAGATGAAGCCTTCCAGGCCGGCGGCCTGGCTGTGGCCTGCCTGCTCAACCACCGCTTCGAGGTTGAGCGCTATCGCCAGAGCCGGGACTGGGATCCGATCGTGGGGGTCAGTTTCACCGGCCTGTTTGATTTCTTTGTGCATGCCTTTGGCACTCCCTGGCTGACCTGGTGGGAAGCCGGCAGACCTGACAGCATCGAGGGCCTGGCCTTCAAGGCCAAGGAAGAGGCCTACCTGAGCCGCTGGAAGGACAGTGTCAACCAGTCCGTCTGGGACTACTGCGATCGCCACGGCTTGCGCCGGCCCAACCGCTGCACCACCGTGCAACCGGCCGGAACCAAGAGCCTGCTGACCGGAGCCTCACCCGGCTGGCACCCCCCGAAAGCCCAGCGCTTCATCCGGCGCATCACCTTCCGCAAAAACGATCCGGTGGCCCTGGCCTGCATGGACTACGGCTACACGATCGTGCCCAGCCAGTCGGATAAGGATGAGCAAGGGCGCCTACTCAATGACGCCTTTGATCCCCGCTGCACCGAATGGCTAGTGGAAATTCCCACCGAAGTGAGCTGGGCCAACATCCCCGGCGCCGATGCGGTCGAGATCAACAACTTCTCAGCCCTAGCCCAGTTTGATTTCTATATGCAGGTGCAACGCCACTACACCGCCCACAACACTTCGGCCACGGTCGAATTCCGTGAGAACGAAATAGAAGGTCTGACCGATGCCATCTTCAAGGCCATTGATGGCGGCGAGGGGTATATCTCAGCAGCCCTGTTGGCCCGCTTCGATGCCGCCAATGCCACCTTTCCCAGGCTGCCCTTCGAGCCGATCGATCAAGCCACCTACACCAAATTGCAGGCTGAGGTGGTCGAGCGTCGTCGTACGATTGATTTCTTTGAGGCGCTGCAACGCTACGACGGTGGCGAATTGATGGAAGCCGGTCCAGCCGGCTGCGACTCCGACAAATGCCTATTGCCCCTGGCCAAGCCAAATTAATCCAAACTACCTTTGCAGCCACACGGGCGCTGACTTCGCATTGCGTAGATTATTTGGCCAGCCATTATTTACCCCTAACCTTTAACCCCTAACGACCCATGACAATCCCCATCAAAAAACTCACCTTCGCGACTATTTCAGCCCTGCTGTTACTGACTACGGCCCAAGGGGCTACTTGATTAGGCAGTAAACTCCGCGCTCCTTAGGAGGCGTTCCGGTCGGGCGAGGCAGCAGCAGACTGTCTGCAACACCCGATCTGTCATCGCTATGAGGTTAAATCGTCGATTAAAGCGGTAACTAAAAGCGCCCAGATAACGGTTGCCGTATTTTTTAAAGCTCAGGGCGTGGAAGGTGCCGCTAAAACTTGTTTTCAGATTGCTCAATACTGTATTGATCCAGCGAAATTCAGGCAATTTGTCAGGATGACGACCTCTTGCGACTACCGCCTGAT
>CAMAPJ010000013.1 GCA_945860085.1 Synechococcus sp. UW140
CTGCTTGAGGCCAGGTTCCGCAGGCCGGCTTTTGGCGGCAGCTTCCTGGGCCAGCAACTGCTGAAGGCATTGCAAATACTGGGGATAACGGGGCCAGTCGCTGCCAATGGCACAGCCAGGATCGCCCTGGTGTAGGCAATTAGTGAAGCGGCAACCACCGGCACTCAGGCGCCCTCTCACCTCCGGGAACAGGGTCACCAGCGCCCCTGGATCGGCAGGGATCTCAGGCCGGTTGAAACCCGGGGTGTCCGCCAGCAAACCACCGGCACCGATCGCAAACAGCTCCACGTGGCGGGTGGTGTGGCGGCCCCGCTGCAGGCGCCCTGACACCTCGCCGACCCGCAGGGCTAGCTGGGGCACCAGGGCATTGAGCAGGCTGCTCTTGCCCACTCCTGAGGGGCCGCAGAGCACGGCTATCCCCGGCACAGCCAGGTGCTGGCGCAGGGGCTCGATCCCGGCGCCCGTCTGGGCCGACACCAGCCAGGGCCCATAGCCCCAGGCGGCCAGGCGCTGACGCCACGCCTGCAGCGGCTCAGGCTCAAGCAGATCCGCCTTGGTGAGCACCAGATCCACCTGGACGCCAGTGGCTTCGGCGGTGAGCAGGAAGCGGGTGAGCTGGATCGGGTCGAGGTCGGGCTGCACCAGAGCCATCACCACCACCACCCGGTTGCAGTTGGCCACCGCCGGCCGGGTCAGCAGGCTGCTGCGCGGCGCCACCGCCGCCACGGCGCCACGCCGGGAGGTCCAGTCGACCCCCTCCACCCGAACTCGATCGCCCACACAGATCTGCTGGCCGGTCTTGCCCAGGCGGGTGCGGCGTACGCAGAGCAAGTGGTCGACGCCTCCTGGGCCGATGCACTCGAGGGCCACCTGGCAGAAATTGGCCTCCAGGGCCACCACCAGCCCAGCCACGAACGGGCTGCCAAGGGTGGACTCAGCGCTTGAGTCCGGCCCCTCAGCCCCCATGGCGGCAGATCAGCAGGCGAACACCGTCCTCCAGGGACGTGATCTGCACACGGTGGCCGTCCTGGCGCAGGCCGTCGGCGACTAGGCGCTCCGGTTCACCGCCATCAAGGTCCACCTGCAACCAGGCACCGGGTTCGAGGGTCTCCAGGGCCAGGCGGGTGCGGATGAAGTTGACCGGACAGGCCGTGCCGCGCAGATCCAGGGCCAGTCTGGCCGCGACGCCGGCGTCATCACCGGCCTGGGACGTCCTAACCACCAAACAGGCCGCCGAATAGGCCGCTCTTGTGGGGATGCTTATGGCCCTTGGCGCTGTGGTGGCCGGCCAGCTCCTCCAGCAAGTTGCGCTCCTCGCTGTTGAGCTTGGTGGGCAACTGCACCTTGATGCTGATCAGGTGGTTGCCGCGGGCCACGGGATTGCCGAGCTTGGGCACCCCCTTGCCCATGAGGGTGAGCACGGCTCCGGGCTGGGTTCCCGCCGGCAGCTCCACCGCCAAGGGGCCATCCACGGTCTCGACCTCGATGTTGTCGCCCAGGATTGCCTGCAGATAATTGACCGTGATCTCGGAATGGATCGTGATCCCATCGCGGCGCAGCTGCGGGTGGGGCTGGACAGAGAGAAACACATACAAATCTCCCGCTGGGCCGCCCCGCTGGCCGGCATTGCCTTCGTTGGAGACCCGCAGCCGGGTGCCCGTGTCGACCCCGGCGGGAATGTTGATGCGCAGCTTCTTGCGCACCTGTTGCAGCCCCTGGCCGCCACAGGCATTGCAGGGGTCGGCGATCACCTCACCCGTGCCCTCGCAGGTGGGGCAGGGAGCCACCTGGGTGAAGCTGCCGAAGGGGGTGCGGGTGGCGCGGCGCACCTGACCGGCACCGGAGCAGGTGCCACAAGTGGTCGGGCCACTACCGGCCTTGGCGCCGGAGCCCTTGCAGGTGATGCAGGTTTCCAGATGGCGAATCTGCACCTCCTTTTCCTGGCCGGCGATCGCCTCGCTGAAGCTGATCGTCAGGTCGAACCGCAGGTCGTCCCCCTGACGGGGGCCCCGCCGGCGGGGGCCGCTACCCCCCTGACTGGCGCCACCACCGCCAAAGCCACTGAAGAAGGTTTCAAACAGGTCGGCGAAGCCCCCCATGTCGCCCATGTCGGGCACGCCGCCGCCACCGCCCAGCCCAGCCTCTCCGAATTGGTCGTAGCGGCCGCGGGTCTGGGGATCGCTCAGCACCCCATAGGCACGACCGATCTCTTTGAATTTGTCTTCCGCCCCCGGATCCTTGTTGACGTCCGGGTGGTATTGCCGGGCCATGCGGCGATAGGCCCGCTTGAGGGTCTCGGGGTCCGCATCCCGGCTGACCCCCAAGAGGTCGTAGTAATCCGCCATCGCTCAGCTCTGTCAGTGGAAACCTAAAACCGTGGACTGGCTCAATCGCCTTCGCCGGAGCTGGGCGCCGCTGGGGCCGAAGGACCAGGCCCCATCGACACCTTCACCAAGGCATGGCGCAGGACCCGCCCGTCGAGGTGGTAGCCCCGCTGAAGCTCAGCGGTCACGACATCCTCGGGATAGGCGTCGCTGGGCTCGCGCAACACGGCCTCATGCAGGCTGGGATCAAAGGGCTCTCCCTCGACCCGCATCGGCGACACCCCCAGCTGCTTGAAGACGTCCACAAGCTGCTTGTAGAGCCCCTGATAGCTGCGGTGCAGCTCCTGGGCCTCCTCGTTCTGGGGGTCGAGCTGCTGGCGAGCCCGCTCGAAGTTGTCCACCACAGGCAGGATCTCGCTGAGGGTGGAGCAGGTGATCTGCAGGCGCTGGTCCTGCTGGTCGCGGGACTGGCGCTTGCGGAAGTTGTCGAAATCGGCGGCAATACGCATGTATTGGGAGCGCAGGCTCTCATGCTCGCTGCGCAGGGCCTTCAGCTCAGCCTCCAGTGGCTGCTCACTTGAACCCGCGCCGGCCTCGCCGTCATCGGCCCCGACACTGGCAGTTCCAGGGGCGGGATTGGCCTCCAGGGTCGGGCTTTCGGCCCCAACCTCAGCTGGCTGGTCGGCCGGCTCCGTGCCGACGGCATCGGCAGCGGAGTCGTGGAGATGGTTGGCGTCGCCGCTCATGCTGACTGAAGCGAGGATCAGGCCTAGACATGTTGGATTCTCGCGGGCTTTCCCCACAAGCGGGGGAAGCCCGCACCTCCCCGGTCTGCAAGGCCCCCTAAAGCCATGACCCTGACCCCCTCCAGGCCCGTGCCTGTAGCCAGCGATCCCCGCCAGCAAATGCTGGAAGTGGAGCTGCTACTGGGGGAACGGTTGCTGACCGCGGCCGAACTGAGCGAAGCCGGGCCGATTCGTTGGAGCTGGAACCCGTCGCTCAGCCAGGCGCAATGCGAGGAATTCACCTGCTTGCCGGTAAAGCAGCACAACGGCTCCTTGGTGGTGGCGATCTCCAACAATTTGGACCGGGAGGAACGCAACCGACTCCAGGATGTCGCCCACAGTCAGGGCCTGACCCTGGAACTGCGTCTGGCGATGAAAACAGACATCGAAGCGATCCTGGAAGAAACCCATTCCAGCAACGCCGCGAATGAATCATTCGCAGCCGACTCCGACGATGCCGCAACCAGCAACGAGCCCTTTTCCTTGCTGGCTAACGTCAACTTGGCGGCCAGTCTTGAGGAAGCACCACAGGAGGACATCACCTCCAACATGGACCTGGAATCAACCAATTCCTCGCCCATCATCAAGCTGGTCGACAAGATTTTAATTCAAGCCTTGAGCAGCGGCACCAGCGACATCCATATTGAGCCCCAGGAAGACGGCCTGGTGATTCGCCTGCGCCATGATGGCGTGCTGGAACAGCTGGGAGTGTTACCCAAGAACATCATCCCAGCGATCACCTCCAGACTGAAGATCATGGCCGATCTCGATATTGCCGAACGGCGATTACCCCAGGACGGTCGCATTCGCCGCATGTTTCGGGGCCGTGTCTTCGATCTGCGCGTCAGCACCCTTCCGACCCGCTTTGGCGAAAAGGTCTGCCTGCGGCTACTTGATAGCGGCTCCACCAAGCTTGGACTCGACAAACTGATTAGCAATCAGGATGCCTTAGCCATGGTGCGGGATATGGGATCAAAGCCCTACGGCATGATCCTGGTAACAGGACCAACGGGATCGGGTAAATCAACAACCCTATATTCGCTACTCTCCGAGCGCAACAGTCCGACGATCAACATTTCCACGGTCGAAGATCCAATTGAATACAGCCTCAAGGGGATCTCCCAAACCCAGGTGAACCGGGAAAAGGGCTACGACTTTGCCAGGGCCCTGAGGGCCTTCATGCGCCAAGATCCCGACGTGTTGCTGGTCGGGGAGACTAGGGATCTGGAAACGGCTAAAACAGCCGTCGAAGCCGCCCTCACCGGTCACCTGGTTCTAACCACCCTGCATGCCAATGACGCCCCCAGTGCGATCGCCAGGCTGGCGGAAATGGGGGTGGAACCGTTTTTGGTGAGTGCCTCCTTAGTCGGCATCGTTTCGCAACGTTTGGTCAGACGCGTCTGCCCCACCTGCCGGGTGGCCTACCGTCCCAGCGAGCAGGAGCTTGGTCGCTTTGGTTTGCTTGCCAATAGCGAGACAAATATTACCTTCTACAAAGCGAAACGCTCGATCGAATCCAATGAAAAACCTTGCGCCACCTGTAAAGGCCTGGGCTACAAGGGTCGAATTGGTGTCTACGAAGTGCTGCGCCTCAATGATGCCTTGGCCACTGCCATTTCCCTGGAAGCCAGCACAGAACAGATCCGCAGACTAGCGTTAGAAAATGGCATGACCACCCTGCTGGGCTATGGCCTGGATCTAGTGCGCAACGGTTACACAACCCTGGAGGAAATTGGTCGGATGATTCTCACCGATGCGGGACTGGAATCGGAACGCAAAGCCAAGGCGTTACATACGATCAGCTGCAAGGGCTGTGGCGCCGGCATGCAGGATGAATGGCTGGAATGTCCCTACTGTCTCACCCAGAGAGACTAGAATGGAGTCCATCCCCCTCAGCTAACGCAGCAAGGAAGTTCGAAGGCGCTTACCTTGTTGGCTAACACGCAAAATGCCCTGGTAAAACTGTCCAATGGGCTTGCTGATTCATCCGACTTGCTAGAGACTATTCACCATCTGTACCGGGAGTCACAGCCATGGAACTACTGATTGAAGACCTAATGGCCGAACTGGTTCAGCGGGGTGGTAGCGATCTGCACCTCTCCGTGGGCCAGCCTCCCTACGGGCGTTTTAACGGCAAGCTGACACCGATGCGCGAGGAAAAACTATCCGAACAGGAATGTAATCAATTAATTTTTTCTTTAGTCAATAACTCTCAACGCAAACAACTGGAGCAAACCTGGGAACTGGACTGTGCCTATGGACTCAAGGGCATTGCCCGTTTCCGTGTCAATGCCTACCGGCAGCGGGGCACCTATGCCGCTTGCCTGCGGGCCCTCAGCAGCCATATTCCCACCCCAGAAGATCTAGCCTTGCCACCGGTTGTCGTGGAATCGTGCGACAAGCCTAGGGGGCTGATCCTGGTAACCGGCCCAACCGGCTCGGGCAAAACCACCACCTTGGCCTCGTTGATTAACCATATCAATCACAGCCGGGCTGAACATATTTTAACCATTGAAGATCCAATCGAATTTACCTATGCCAATGACCTTAGCCTGATCCATCAACGTCAAATCAACGAAGACACCAGGAGTTTCAGTGCCGCCCTGCGGGCGGCACTGCGGGAAGACCCAGATGTGATCCTGATCGGTGAAATGAGAGATCTGGAAACAATTCAGCTGGCGATCACCGCCGCTGAAACAGGTCACCTTGTCTTTGGCACCCTACACACCAGTTCAGCGCCCCAAACCATCGACCGCATCCTCGATGTTTTCCCCGCCGAACAAATGAATCAAGTTCGCACCCAACTTAGTAGCAGTCTGGTGGGAATCTTCTCCCAGACCCTGTGCCAAGCCCTCAATCCCTTACCCGGTCAGTACGCCCGGATTCTCGCCCAGGAAATCATGGTGACAACACCAGCCATTTCTAATTTAATCCGTGAAGGCAAAACCGCCCAACTCTATTCACAGATGCAAACAGGTGGTCAATTAGGTATGCAAACCCTCGAAAAGGCCCTGGCCAACCTAGTTGAGAAGCAAATCATCAGCGTCAAAGAAGCTCTATCCAAAGCCAGTAAACCAGATGAATTGAACCGCATGCTGCAAACCACTTAGGCTGTAAACAGACCGGCGCTCTGAGCAACACAACATCCCCATCGCTTCAACCGTTCCCCCGCCTGCCTAAGCGCCATGCCTGTTTTCATCGCCAACTACACAACCCGCCAGGGCGCTACCAAGGAAGTGCAGGTCACGGCAGCCAACATGGCCATGGCCAAGCGCGACCTACGGCGCTCCGGCAAGATCGCAACCTCGATCGTTCCCCAACCAACCAGTAGCAAGCCGACCAAGACGCGTGGACCCAGCATGGACCTGGGCCAGACCCTCTCCAAGCTGATGGAGTCGCGGCCCGGGATTCGGGAAAAGGCGCTGTTCTCCAACAAGATGGCGGCCCTGATTGATGCCGGTGTGCCGATCGTGAGGGGGTTGGAAATGATGGCCAGCCAGCAAAAACAACCCCTCTTCAAACGGGCTCTTACGGCGATCTGTGTGGAAGTCAACCAGGGAACAAACCTCGGTACTGCCATGCGGCGCTGGCCGATGATCTTCGATCGTCTGATGATCTCGATGGTGGAAGCTGGTGAAGCAGGTGGTGTGCTCGATGAAACCCTCCGGCGACTTGCCAAGTTGCAGGAAGATGTCGCCAAACTTCAAAACCAGATCAAGGGAGCCCTGGGCTATCCGGTTGCAGTTTTATTCATCGCTATTGCCGTTTTCCTGGGAATGACAATTTTCATCATTCCCCAATTTGCTGATATTTTTAAGAGTCTTGGCGCTGAGTTGCCCGCCTTCACCCAGATGCTTGTTGATCTCAGTGGCCTGCTGCGTTCCACTTTCTCGCTTTATGCCGTGCTCGCCATTGCAGGTTCAAGCTATCTATTCTCACGCTATTACTCAACGGCGGCGGGTCGCATGAATGTTGATAAATTTCTTTTGAAGGTCCCCCTCTTCGGCGACCTGATCCTCAAAAGTGCAACTGCCCAGTTCTGCCGCACCTATAGCGCCCTAAGTCGGGCCGGGGTACCGATCCTGCAAGCTCTTGAGATCCTCAAACAAACCTCCGGCAATGCGGCCGTTCAGGAAGCCCTGGAAAAGGCAAGAAATGATGTGCAGGAAGGCATTAGCCTTAGCAAAAGCCTGCTGAGCAAACAAATTTTTCCTGACATGGCCCTGAGCATGTTGGCAATTGGCGAAGAAACCGGCGAGATGGACGCCATGCTCTCCAAAGTGGCCGATTTCTATGAGGAAGAGGTGTCGCTGATTGTCAAAAATCTCACAGCCATGCTGGAACCGGCCATGATCGTGTTGGTCGGGGGGATTGTGGGCGCGATTTTGGTGGCGATGTATCTACCGATGTTCAGTGTTTTTCAAAACATCAACTAGAAAAGCTTTCCTCCGCTGCCGACGCCGCTATCGCCCGGCCAGCTAGCCAACCGGAGGTCCAGCAATGTTGAAAGTTGAAGCCACCCGTTACCCCATCCACATCCAGAAGCTCTCCCACTAGATACAAACCGGCCTGCTTACGACTGGCCATCGTGGCCAGGTTCATCTCCGTCAGGGTCACCCCACCGGCGGTGACGAACTCCTCGCCAAAGGGACCACGGCCGCTGACCGGATAGCGACTGGCGCGTAATGCCTGGATCAACCGCTGTTGCTGCAGCCGGCTCAGATCAGCCCAGCGCTGCAGAGGATCAACCCCCTGTTGTTCTAACAGCACACTCCAGAGGCGCCGGGCTAATTCAGGCCAGGGACGCCAGCCCCCGAGCTGTTTGCGGGCCTGGTCGCGACGCAGGCTGGCAAACAGAGCCTCCAGATCCGCCTGGGAGCGGCCCCCGCTCCAATCCACGCCCAGCTCGCAGCGGTAGGACACCGCCTTGAGACTGCGGGCCGCAAAGGCCGTAAGCCGTAACACCGCCGGGCCACTCAGGCCCCGGTGGGTGAACAGCACCGGGCCGGACTGGCGAAACCGGCCCTCCGCCAACTCCAGGCTCAACTCCACCGGATCCATCACCAAACCGGCCAGCTCGCCCATCCCCGCCCCGGCCAGGGCCAGGGTGAACAGGGACGGCACCGGCGGCACCAAGCCATGGCCCAGGTCCGCAGCCAGGCGCCGGCCACTGGGGTGGCTACCGGTGGCGAGCACCAACTGACGGGCCTGCAGCCGTTCCTGCGCCCCCCCAGGCCCCCGCAGAGCCAGTCGGAAGCCCCCTCCCTGGATTGGTTCGGCCGCCTGCAGGGCCACGGCGGTGCGCAGGGTCACCCCAGCGGCCTGGGCAGCGGTACGCAGGCTGGCTGCCACCGAACTGGCGCGATTACTGGTGGGGAATAGGCGGCCGTCGTCTTCTTCCACCAGGGAGAGGCCGCGCTCGGCAAACCAAGACACCGTGTCGCCGGGCGCAAAACGGCTGAAAGGGCCAAGCAGAGCTTTGCCACCCCGGGGGTAATGGCCCACCAGGCTGCGGGGGTCCCAGCAGGCATGGGTGACATTGCAGCGTCCACCACCACTGATAAGAACCTTGCCCAGGGGCGTTGGTGTGGACTCCAGCAGCAACACCCGCCGCAGGCCTGCCTCCGCAGCCGTGATCGCCGCCATGAAGCCGGCCGGGCCGCCGCCGGCCACCACGAGGTCCCAGAGGGGCAGGCCTGCAGGGTCAGTTACGGACTCAGCTGCAAGCTCGGCGTCCGGCTCGGCGTCGATCTGGGGCAAGAGGGGGGGCCGCTGGGGCAAGGCAGGGGGCAGCATGGGGAGATGGCAGATGGGCCCAACCAACACGACCCCGCGGCGGTGGCGTCCACCGCCGCGGGGTCGTCCTACCGCTTCAGTGTGGCGCCGATGCTGGACTACACGGATCGGCACTTCCGGGTGCTGATGCGTCAAATCACGCGCCGCAGCCTGCTCTACAGCGAAATGGTGGTGGCCCAGGCCATTCACCACTGCAATACGCCTGGCCAGCAGGAGCGCCTGGGGCGCCTGCTCGACTTTGATCCCGTTGAAAAACCCCTGGCCCTACAGCTGGGCGGCGACGATCCTGGGCTGCTGGCAGCCGCGGCCCAGCTGGCGGCCGCCTGGGGCTACGACGAGGTCAACCTCAATGTGGGCTGTCCCAGCGAGAAGGTACAAAAGGGCCGCTTCGGCGCCTGCCTGATGGCGGAACCTGGCCGGGTGGCCGATTGTGTCGCCGCCATGGGCAGCGCCTCGGGCCTGCCGGTCAGCGTCAAACATCGGATCGGTATTGATGCACGCGATTCCTACGCCGAACTGCTCGACTTCATCGACACCGTGGCCGCCGCCGGCGCCTGCCGCTTCAGCGTGCACGCCCGCAAGGCCTGGCTAGAGGGCCTGGATCCCAAACAGAACCGCAGCGTGCCGCCCTTGCGCTACGAGCTGGTGCACCAGCTCAAACGGGAGCGACCGCAACTGCAGATCGAACTCAACGGCGGTCTGGAGGATCTGCTCGCCTGCCAGATCCAACTAGAACAGGTTGATGCAGTGATGGTGGGCCGGGCCGCCTACAGCCATCCCCTGCGCTGGGCCCCGGTGGACCGGGAGTTGTTCGGCGACGACGCTTCGACCGCAGCCAGTGCTTCCAGCGTGGTGCGGGGACTGGTCCCCTATGCCGAGCGCTGGTGTGCCAGTGGCCGTCGCCTCTGGCCGATCGCCAGGCACCTGGTGCAGGTGGTGGAGGGGGTCAACGGCGCCCGCCAGTGGCGGCGGCGACTGGGAGAAGCTGCCGGCGAGCGCAGCGCCGGGGCGACAGTGCTGGACAGGGCCGCCCAGGAGCTAGAAGCCCAAGGTCTCTGAGCCACGGCCAGGCCGGAACTCAGACCTCGGCGCCGCCGTAATCGTCGTTGCCGGATTGGGGCCCGGCCTGGGAGCTGCGCCGCCGCCGGCTGCGCCCCTCGCCAAAGCTGTCGCCGCCGACGCCATAGCTGCGATCTTCCCAACCGCTGGCCCCGGACGACCGTTCAGCCCCGGCGCCCGCACCGCCATAGCCGCCACCAGTGCCGCCATAGCCACCTGCTGGGGCGCCACCACCGCCGTAGCCGCCCCCATAACCAGCGCCAGCGTTAGGAACGCGGCGCGGCGCGCCAGCAGCTCCCTTGGGTTCGGCTTTATTGATCCGCAGGGGCCGACCCATCAGCTCGGTGCCCTGCAGGGCCTCGATCGCCCGGCCTTCGCTTTCGGCATCGGCCATCTCCACAAAGGCAAAGCCGCGCTTGCGCCCCGTATCCCGTTCCAGGGGCAGGGAACAGTTGGCCACCTCACCGAAGGGGGCAAACAATTCAGCGATGTCTTCCTGTTCCGCGCGGAAGGGAAGGTTGCCAACAAAAATGCTCACAGGCCTGGGGGGCCAAAAAGGCAGAGATCCGACCCTCCAAATCTAAACCCGACGCTCCAATCCAATCGGTCCCTCAGAACACCTCGGCCAAGCCGGCTCCTGGGCCGCCCAAGGTGAAAGACCGGCCCGGGCCGAACAGGGAGCCAAGCGACGGACGTACTCAGCCATACAGGCGGCTGCGGGTGCGGGCCAGCTGGAGGTTCACCTGGTCAAACCCCGTACCGCCCTCACTGCGGCGGGCGGCCACCACCTGGCGAGGAGCGATGGCGGCATAGATATCTTGCTCAAAGGCGGGATGGAGCTGCTGCCAGCGCTCTAGGGGCAGATCCCGCAGCAAAATCGACTCCTTCAGGCAGGCTTTCACCAGACCGCCCACCAACTGATAGGCCTCACGGAAGGGCACCCCTTTGGCCACCAAATAGTCAGCGACATCGGTGGCATTGGAGAAATCGGATCCAACTGCCGCCTCCAGCCGCTCAGGCCGGAATTGAATGCCCTCCTCCAGCAGGATTGCCATCGCCTCGAGGCAATCGAGACTGGTGCGTACCGTGTCGAACAGGGCTTCTTTGTCTTCCTGGAAATCCTTGTTGTAGGCAAGCGGCAGGCCCTTGATCATCACCAGCAGCCCCTGCAGATGGCCAAAGACCCGGCCGCATTTACCGCGCACCAGTTCGGGCACATCGGGGTTTTTTTTCTGGGGCATCAGGCTGCTGCCCGTGGCGCAGCGATCGGTGAGGCGAATGAAGCCAAACTCCTCACTCGCCCAGAGGATCACCTCCTCGGCTAAACGGCTGAGGTGAACCATGATCAAGCTGGCGGCGGAGCAGAATTCCACGGCGAAATCCCGATCACTGACAGCATCGAGGCTGTTGGCGTAGACCGTTTCAAAACCCAGGGCCGCCGCGGTCTGGCGCCGATCGATCGGAACCGGCGTGCCGGCCAGGGCCGCCGCGCCCAGGGGGCAGGTATTGACGCGATGACGCAGGTCCCGCAGGCGGTCCCGGTCCCGTTCCGCCATCTCGACATAGGCGAGCAGGTGGTGGGCCAGGCAGACCGGCTGGGCCCGCTGCAGGTGGGTGTAGCCGGGAATCAGGGTGTCGGCCTGGGCCTCGGCCTGGGCCAGCAGGGCCCGCTCGAAGCGCAGCAGACCGCCATCGATCAGGTCGATCTTCTGGCGCAACCAGAGGCGCAGGTCGGTGCCCACCTGGTCGTTGCGACTGCGGCCCGTATGCAGGGTCTTGCCGACCGGACCGAGCAGCTCAATCAGCCGCCGCTCGACCGCAAAATGGACGTCCTCGGCCTCCAGGCCAGGGCGAAAATCGCCAGCAGCCGCCTCCTGACGCACCTGCTCCAACCCGGCCACCAGCTGCTGCGCTTCGGCGGCGGTGATCACACCACAGCTGCCCAGCATGGTGGCGTGGGCGATCGAGCCATCGAGGTCCTGTTGCAGCAGCTCGATGTCGAAACCGATTGAGGCATTGAAACGCTCAATCGCCGGATGGAGCCCCTCCTCGAAGCGGTCGCTCCAGCCGGTCGCCCCACCGCCGGTGACGCCGCTGCTGGCCCCTGTGATAGCCCCATAACTGGCCCCGCCGGCAAGGGAGTCAGGGCCAGGGACGGTCTCGGAGTTAGGGGCTGCCATCGGGCCTAGATGCCGCAACAAGTCAGCTTGGCAGGCTGGGCAGCCTGGGCGGCTCCTTCACCTTGAGCACCACAAGAGAGGCGTCATCCTCTAAAGGGCGATCGCTACCAACAAAGCGATCCAAGCGGGCAAACAGCTGATCCAGGATCGCCTGGGCACCCAGGCCGGCAAGACAGGCCTCCTGCAGGCTGGTGAGCAGCCGGTGTTCCTCAAAGCGTTCGCCGCTAATGCCGGCGGCCTCGGTGACGCCATCGGTGTAACAGAGGAGCACATCGCCCGGCTCCAGCACGGTCTGCTCACAGCCGTACTCGGCCTCCGCCTGTAGGCCGATCAGCAGCCCGGGCGCATCAAGCCGCTCCACCTGCTGGCGCTGACCTCGCCAGATCATGGGCGGATTGTGGGCGGCATTGGCGTAACGCAGCACGCGGCTGGGTGGATCGAAGTCGGAATAGAAGAGGGTGACGAAGCGGTGGGAGTGGGCCAGATCCTCCTGGGCCAGCTGGTTGAGGTCATGCAGGATGCGATCGGGGGGCAGGCCACTGAGCACCTCGGCCCGCAACATGCCCCGCAGCAGGCTCATCAGCAGGCTGGCGGGCACGCCCTTGCCCATCACATCGCCCATCACTAGGGCCCAGCGGCCCTGCTCACGGCAAGGGCCTTGCAGCTGGGGCCGGGTGGGAATGAAGTCGTAGTAGTCGCCCCCCACCAGATAGGCCGGCCGGCAACGGGCCGCTAAATCCACCCCGTCAATCACAGGGCAATGGTCCGGCAGCAGCTGGGCCTGGATCTCGGCGCCGGTGCTGAGCTGGCGATCGAGGCGCTCATGGCGGCGCCGCTCCTGCAGCAGCTGATCATTTTCAAGCGCCACCCCGGTGAGATCGGCCACCAGCTGGCCATGGCGGCGATGCACATCGCTCCACTCCGAGCCCCCCGATGGGCCGAAGACATAGAGGCGCCCCCGCTGGCGACTGCGGGCTACCACCGAGGTGCCGACTAAGGGCGCCTCGCCCCACTGCTGGGCCACCAGCTGATCGAGACGGGCCACTAGGCCGGCCTCACCCGAGCTGGCCAGCAAGCTGCCATCGTCGAGGCTCGCCAGCTGGCGCAGCAGGTCCCGGTGACGCTCCAGCGGAGTGGCCTGGAACTGCTCGCGCCAGAGGCGGCCATTGGTCTGGAAGGGCAGCAGCAACGCCCCCTCCGCCTCCATCAGGCGCGCCGCCACTAGGGGCACCAACTCCAGAAAGCGGTTGAGATTGGTGAAACTGCGCAGGACAAAAGCCAGGGACGCCAGCAGCTCCTGGTTGCGGCGTTGTTCCCGGCTGAGGCTGTCGAGCAGCTGGCGCAGGGAGGCTGTCGCCGAGGCGGTCTGGGGAACGGGATGGGGCGGGGGTTGAATCCGCGGCGGCTTGCTGCCCAAGGAGGGGCCGCAATGGGATCCGCAAAGTAGCAGCGGAGCGCAATTCACCCGGCCCGCTCAGCAACTCAGCGGGCCGTGCGTGCCGCAATTGGTCCCACTCAAGTTGGAACCCGCTTAACAACCCCGACGGGCTGACCGGCTAGCCGGAAACGATCAAGCGTCGAGCAAGGCTTCGACGAATTCGAAGCTGTTGAACGGACGCAGATCGCGAATGCCTTCGCCAGCCCCGATGAACCGGATCGGCAGGCCCGCTTCCGAGGCCACTGCCAGGGCCACACCGCCGCGGGCACTGCCATCGAGCTTGGTCAACACCACGCCAGTGAGGCGGGCCGCCTTAGCAAAGGCCATGGCCTGGCGCAGGCCGTTTTGACCCTGGCTGGCATCGAGCACTAGCAGGGATTCGATGGCCGCCTCGGGGGCGAGGCGATCGACGATGCGACGCACCTTGGCCAGCTCTTCCATCAGGTTGTGCTTCGTTTGCAGGCGGCCTGCGGTATCGACCAGCACGAGGTCCAGGCCCTTGGATTGGGCGGCGCCGATCGCATCGAACACCACCGCCGCCGGATCGGCATTGGCGGAGGGATTGGACACAACGGCGACGCCGCTGCGGTCGCCCCAGACCCGCACCTGCTCAACGGCAGCAGCCCGAAAGGTATCGGCGGCGGCGATCAGGCAGCTATAGCCACTGCGGGTGGCCAGGTTGGCCAGCTTGCCCAGGGTGGTGGTTTTACCGACCCCATTGACCCCGACCAGCAACCAGACGTTGAGGCGATCGCGCTGGGGAGCGAGCAAGGCGCTACCACTGGCGCGAATCGGCGCCTCCAGCAACTCCTTGAGCTGGTCCTTGAGAAAGCGAATCCCTTCGCTGGGTTCCACTACCTCCACATTGAGGCGCTCGCGCAGGGCCCCTAGGGCCTGATCCGTGGCCTTAACACCGACATCGGCCCGCAGCAAAAGGGTTTCCAGCTCGTCTAGCACCTCCGGGGTGAGCGGATCGTCGCCCAGGTTGGTGAGCAGCTGGGTGACGAAATTGCGGCGGGTTTTCTCTAACCCGCGGCGCAGCCGTCCCAGCCAATCGATTTCTTCGAGAGACACCTGATCGGCGCGCCGGCCCTGGGCCGCCAGCACCTCCGCCGACCAGGTGAAATCGGCATCAAAGTCGCCGAGCTGGGGTTCGGCGTCGCCAGCTGTTGGGGCCTGGGGAGCAGGCACCACCGGGGCGCTGCTGGCGATCGTGGCGGTCCAGCCGCCAGCGGCTGGAGGCTCTGGAAGCGCCGCTGGGATTGCACTGGCCGCTGGAGCGGCCTGGGACGCCGGTTCCTCGATCGCCAGGGCCAGCAGTTGGCGCTGGCGATCGGCCCGCTGGGCCGCGGCCTGCTCGAGCAAGGACAACCCCGGCGCCGGACTGGCCGCCGTCAACTCCTCAGGCCCCTCTACCGCCGGAGCGGGCTCGGGACGCTGGGGCTTTTGGGACGGCGGGATGGCTGGGGTCGGTAGGAGCGGTTCGCCAGCGAAACCAGCGGCTTGCGGCTCAAGGGCCAGGACCGGTTGGCGCGGCTCAGAACTCAGAGACTGGGGCTGGGCCGCGGGCGGCTCAGGGGCGGGAGCTGGATCGGCGGCCGCTGACGACTCAGCCGGGACAGTGGGCTCAGCCAGGACAGGGGGCTCAGCCAGGGCAGCTGGCCGGGGGGCTTGCTCTTGGGAAGCGGCTTGGGCCTGCTGGCGGCTGGCTTCCTGCTGGGCCTTGAGCCGGGCGTAGGCCTGGCGCGCCCATTCCAGGGCCTCCCCGTCCACCCCCGGCGGCGCCGGAGCTGGGGTAGGCAGGGACTCCTGTGTGTCAGCACCAGAACCGGCGGGCGATTCCGCCGCAGCGGGCGAGCCGGATTGGGAGAGCCCCGGGGATTCGGCGGCTTCCGAGGCCGAGGCCGCAGCCTCCTGGCCGGCCGGGGGCGGCCCAGTCACCGGTTCGGGCTGGTCCCCCGGTTGGCCCTGGGGGGCGGAACTGCGCTGAAACCAGTCGAACACCATCAGCCGTCAGCCAGGAAGACTTGTGAGGCGCCGCAGCACCCCGTTGATCATGCGACGGCCCTGCTCGTCGCTATAGCGATTGGCCAG
Organism: Synechococcus sp. UW140; assembly: GCA_945860085.1. GTDB lineage: Bacteria > Cyanobacteriota > Cyanobacteriia > PCC-6307 > Cyanobiaceae > BAIKAL-G1. The sequence goes on from CAMAPJ010000013.1 coordinate 15,677, forward strand.
TTCGACCGCTTCATTGCAGGCCACCGCAGGAGGAGTGCCGAAATCCTCCATGTCCGTGGCGGCCAGGCGCAGGATGTCGCGATCAATGCGGGGCAGCCGGGTGAGCCGCCAGCCCTCCATCACGCCATCAAGACGCTCATCCAGCTCCTGGCGGCGACTGACCACGGCGCGGGTGCGCTCCAGGGCGCCCTTACGCACCTCCTCCTGGTTGGCGAGCAGCAGCAACCGCGGCAGCTCCAGGCTGGCGGAGATGCGATTGAGGGCCTGTTCGGCGTGGGAGAGGCCCTGTTGCAGGTGGATGCGCACCTGGGGCAGGCTGTCGCCGCCATTATCGACCAGCTCACTATCGAGGAGCTGTTGCTGGGCCTGCTCTAGGTCGGTAGCGGATTGGTCGAGGGCCTCGCGCACATGCTGGCTGAGGCTGGCGAGGGCCTGCAGCAGCAGCGCATCGAGGGGTGTTGTGCGGGAGAGATCGCTGGCCGGCTGGCGATCACTGATCTGGCCGAGCATCAGCAGGGCCAATTCTCTGGCTACGGAACGACTCTGCATGGGAAGCGCACTCAGGACCGATCAGGCCTTATTGGGGGGAACGGGGGCATAGGCCGGAGCCCGCAGCTGGGCCAGCAGACTAGAAAAACTGCGACTGGCGGGGGTTTCGCGCTCATCGGGGCTGACGATGCCAGCCGAGATGATCGTGCGGAAGGCATCTTCCACCGACAGGTCGAGATCGCGTACCGAGGTTTCCGGAACCACCGCATACCAGCCGGTGGTGGGGTTCGGCGCCGTGGGAATGAAGACACTGAGCATGGGCTGGTCAAAGCCCGCCTGCAGGGAGGAACCCAGCACCCCGGTCACGAATCCGAGCGCAAACAGACCCTGACGCGGATATTCCACCAACACGACCCGCCGAAAACGAGAGGAGTTATCTCGCAGGAAGGTCTCAAGCAGTTGCTTGAGGGTCTTGTAGACCGATCCCGCTAAGGGGATGCGCTGCAGGGTGCCCTCGCCGAATTCGAGCAACCAGCGGCCGACGATGTTGCGGGCCATCAGGCCGATCAGCAGGATCGCCAGCAATGGCACTAGCAGACCCACCCCCAGATTGATCAGCTCCTGGAGGAGCGGATTGAGGGTGTTGAACGGATTGACCTGCTTGGGTATGGAGGTCAGGAAAGCCAGCACGAAACGGCTGACCGTGGTCGCCAACCAGATGGTCGTGGCCAGCGGAATGACCACCAGCAGGCCGGCGATCAGATCGTTCTTAAGATCCTGCTGGAGGCGGTCGCCAAGCGGCTGATCAGGTCTGGGACTGGATTGCACCAACTGGCCCCCCGGTGATCCGGTCTGCACATCGCTGTGGGCAACTTAGCCAGCCGCCAGGCCCGACCCGCTTGAAGACCCGGTTCAGAGAACCGAAGCCAAGGCCAACAGGGTGAAGGCGATTGCCAAAACCAGGTTGGTGCCGGTGCCGCCGATGGTGCGTTGGTTCTTGGCGAGATCCCGAGCCCGTTCAGCTTGCTTGACCTGGTTTTCGGCCTGCTTGAGCTGGGTCTCAATGAAGCGCGTTGCCACCTGCTTCTTTTGCTCGGCAGGAGCCTCCAAAGGAATCTGGCCGGCCCGCTCCCCGTGCTGAATCACCTGATCGATCACCTGGGGATTCTTGCTCTGGCTGCGGGCCATGGCGATCTGTCCCTGCTTTGTGGTGAGTTCCTGGTCCGCCTGGGCGGTGAGGGTGCGATCGCTGCTGATCGTCACAGGAATCGACAACAGCAAGCAAATGGCCAGCAAGGCACTGAGGCCGCAAACCACCCAGCGCAGGGGGGTCTGGCGGGCCTCAGGGTGGTCCAGCCGCGAGCCGAACAGCATCAACAGCAGGCCAACCAACGCCATCGGCGACTGGTTGACCAGTCGCTCCACCAGCATCTGAGTAAAGCTCTCCTCACTCCAGCCGTTCACCGCCAGCAGGGCCAGAATCTGGAGCCCCAGCAACAGCACCAGGGTCAGCCCCAACCAGCGCAGCAGTGTGCTGAAACGGCCCAAGGATGCGGTGGTCAAAGCAAGATGGCGGAATCGAGCGACTTTAGGGGTGGAAACGCAGACCTCCCAGCTAGCTGCGCAGTTGAAGCAGCAGGCCCGGACTCTGGGATTTGGCCCAGTGGGCATCGCCGCACTGCCGGGCAGCCCGCGGATCGGCCTGCGCACCGCCGCCCTAGAGCGCTGGCTGGCGGCCGGCCACCAGGCCGACATGGCCTGGATGGCCGACCCCCGGCGCCGGGCCGCAGAGACTTTGCTTCCCGGCGCCCGCAGCCTGCTGGCCGTGGGTCTCAATTACTACGTGGCCGCCGACCGCCAACCGGGCAGCCTCAAGGTGGCGCGCTACGGCTGGGGCCGGGATTACCACCGGGTGATCGATGGCCGCCTTCGCCAGCTCGGCCGCTGGCTGGAGCAGGCGGTGCCCGGTGTGAGCTGGCGGGCCTGCGTCGACAGCGCTCCTTTGCTGGACAAGGTCTGGGCGGAAGAAGCGGGGCTGGGCTGGATCGGCAAAAACGGCAACCTGATCCATCCCCGCCAGGGGTCCTGGTTGCTGCTGGGTCACCTGCTCACCAGCCTGGAGCTGCCAGCGGATCAGCCCGCCGAACCCCTGTGTGGCCGCTGCAGCCGCTGCATCGAGGCCTGCCCAACCGGCGCAATCACCGAGCCATTTGTGGTCGATGCTCGCCGCTGCATCGCCTTTCACACGATCGAAAACCGGGACGCTGAGCTGCCCGACATGATCGAGGCGGGGCTGGGCGGCTGGGTAGCCGGCTGCGACATCTGCCAAGACGTCTGTCCCTGGAATCAGCAGGACCTTGAAAGCAGTTCCGAGCCTGATCTGCAACCGCGCGACTGGCTGTTGAACCTGCAGGCAGACCACATCCAGACCTGGAGCGAAGCGGACTGGGACGAACGACTGCGGGCCTCGGCCCTGCGGCGCATCAAGCCTTGGATGTGGCGGCGCAACGCCACTGCTGCCGCAGGAGTTGCGACAGACAAGCCCGTCAAGGTCACCCCGGCACCCACCGCCAACACCCAGCAATCTGGGCCGACCGGTCATCAGGCCCAAACCTGAGCCCAAGCCTCTCAGCTGTCTGAGAACAGGCTCCTAGGCTGAGGACTGGAACGAACGCCACCATGGCACCGCGTTGGTTGAGGTCCCTGGTTGCTCTCCCCCTGGTGATGGGGGTTGGACTCGGATCCACGCCAGCAGCCCAGGCCCTGGTTCCCTATGTGGTTCTGCCCGTTCAGCAGGACCTGGAAGCCGCTGGCCTGGGGATTGCCCAGGCCGCCGCCCGCCTGCTGCGCCTAGGCCAGGCCGAGGAAGCGGCCCGGCTGGCGGCCCTGACCGTGCAACTGGTACCCAATGACCCCCGGGGCTGGATCCTGCTGGCCGAAGCCCAACTACGCAGCAAGCAGCCCAAGTTAGCGGCCATGGCCCTGGGCCAGGCCAAACGGCTCGATCCCAAAAATCCCGGCATCTGGTTTGCCGAAGGGTCCCTAGCCCTGCATGACAACCAGCCCCAGCGGGCGATCCAGCTACTCGAACAGGGCCTGAAACTGGATGGCAAGAACCCAGGCGCCTACTTCGATCTCGGCAATGCCCAGATCATGCTGGCCAAACTCAGACCGGCCCTGGCTGCCTTTGAAAAGGCAGCCTCCCTACGCCCCAATTTCTGGGAAGCAATCAACAACCAGGCCCTAGTGCTGTTTGAGCTGGGCAAACCGGCCGAAGCGATCAGTCGTTGGCGCCAGGTGCTGCGGATCAAGGCCGATGCGGCCGAACCGAGCCTGGCCCTGGCCGCCGCCCTCAATGGGCTCAAGCCTGGCAACCAGGAGGCGATTGAGCTGGCCAATCGGGCCCTGGCGGCGGAGCCCAACTACGTGCTCGAGAGTTACCAAAAAGACCAGCTCTGGGGGCCTCGCCTGCGCGCCGCCACCCACAGGCTGGTGCACCGCAACGAGCTCAAGGCCAGCCTGGAACGGGCCCAGGCCAACGCCGGTGGCAGTGTCGACGGTCAGGACGACCAGTAGCTCCGCGAGGGGCGAACCACGACCAGCAGCGACAGGATCTGTAGGCTGAGCCCCGATAGCCCTCAGACACCAGCAGCGGATGGCCGAGGAGCAGAACGGGCAGCGAATCCAACCGATCGCCCTGCATCAAGAGATGCAGCGTTCCTACCTCGAATACGCGATGAGCGTGATCGTGGGAAGGGCCCTTCCCGATGTGCGAGACGGCCTCAAGCCGGTGCAGCGCCGCATCCTGTTTGCCATGCAGGAGCTGGGGCTCACCCCCGATCGGCCCTATCGCAAGTGCGCCCGCGTCGTTGGAGATGTACTCGGCAAGTACCACCCCCATGGCGACCAAGCGGTTTACGACGCCCTAGTTCGGCTGGTCCAAACCTTCGCTAGCCGCCATCCCCTGCTCGATGGCCACGGCAATTTCGGCTCAGTGGACGACGATCCACCGGCAGCCATGCGTTACACAGAAACGCGGCTGTCCCCGATCGCCAACGAAGCCATGTTGGATGAGATCGGCAGCGACACAGTTGATTTCGCACCTAATTTCGATTCTTCCCAGCAGGAACCCACGGTCTTACCGGCCCAGTTACCCTTTCTGATCCTGAACGGCTGCACTGGCATCGCCGTGGGCATGGCCACCAGCATTCCACCCCATAACCTCGGCGAGGTGGTGGATGCCCTGATCGCCCTAATCCGCAAACCAGAACTGAGCGATGAGAAATTGCTTGAGCTGGTTCCCGGGCCTGATTTTCCCACCGGCGGTGAAGTGCTGATCAGCAGCGGCCTGCGCGATACCTACCTGCTTGGTCGCGGCAGTATCGCCATGCGCGGTGTCGCCCACATTGAAGATGTGCAACCCGGCAAGGGGCGCCATCGCCGCAGCGCCGTGATTATCACCGAACTGCCCTATCAATTGAGCAAGGCGGGCTGGATTGAAAAGCTCGCTGAACAGGTGAATGACGGCAAGATCACTGGCATCGCCGACATCCGCGATGAGAGTGACCGCGATGGCATGCGGGTGGTGATCGAACTACGGCGCGATTCGGACCCGGAGAAGGTGTTAACCGAACTGCAACGACGCACCGCCCTTCAAAGTAATTTCGGCGCCATTCTGCTGGCCTTAGTCAATGGAAAACCGCTGCAACTCTCCCTGCGGCAGATGTTGCACCATTTTCTCGACTATCGCGAGCTCACGATCATCCGTCGCACCCGCCATGCCCTCAAGCGCGCCGAGGATCGGCTGGAGGTGGTTGAAGGGTTAATCATTGCTCTTGATGCCCTGCCCCAGGTGATCGCGATGATCAGTGGCGCCGCCGATGCCGGCAGTGCCAAGGCCAGCCTGCAGGTTCATCTCAACCTCAACGAACGCCAGGCCGATGCGGTGTTAGCGATGCCGCTGCGCCGCCTCACCGGCCTTGAGCAAACCAGCCTGCGCAACGAAGCCGCTGATCTGGGTCAGGAACGGGGCCGCCTACGCCACCTGCTCGATGACCGCAGCAGCCTGCTTGACACGATGGTGAGCGAATTTAAGGGGCTGAAAAAGCGCTACTCAACGCCAAGGCGCACGCGCTTGATCGAAGGGGGCGATGCCCTAGTGGCCGAACGGGCGGCTGCCGGCCGGCCCACGGCAGAACTGCAACGGCAAAAAGCCCTGGAAGGTCTTCCCAGCGACGGCAAGTTACTGATCCAAGCCGATGGCCAAGTAAAAATCGTGGCGCCCCAATTACTGGGCCGTCTCCATCTCGACGAAGCCATTGAGGCGGGTGACCACCCAGCTCCAGCCCGGTTGATCCTGCCAGTGAACGAAAAACCGGCATTATTGGCCTTTACCAGCAGTGGTCGGGTGGCCCTATTGCGCTGGGAATTTGCCGGCCAGAACTCCGGAGCCTTGGAGCAATTCCTGCCCGACGGCCTATTGGGCGAGCGGGTGGTTCAGCTGCTGCCATTGCCCAGCGATGGGGCGGCCGGCCTGGGGCTTCTGACCAGTGATGGTCGGTTAAAGCGACTGGCCCTGCAGGAGTTCCAGGAACTTTCAGGGCGGGCCACCACAGTGCTCAAACTCAAGGATGGGGTGGAGCTGCGGAGGGTAGTGACCTGCCGTGATGGCGACGCGCTGGTGGTAGGCACCAGCACAGGCCGCCTGTTGCGCCTTCTGGTCGATGACACCGCTATCCCCACCATGGGGCGCACAGCCCAGGGACCGGTGTTGCTGCGGCTGTTGCCCGGGGAAACGGTGGTGGGCGCCGCCTGCGGACCAGCCGATGGCGATGTGTTGCTGGCCAGCCGCCAAGGCCAGATCAAACGGCTGCACATTGCCAGCCTGCGACCCGGGCAGCGGGGAGACCTGGGCCAGATCGGCCTGCGTTTTGAGCATCGCGACGACCAGCTCAGCGACCTGCAGGACGGCAGAGCCAAACTGCTTGCGATTGTGCTCAGGGAAGGCCGCAGCATCAGGCTCAAAACCCAGTCCCTGGAAACCCAGGATTGTGCTGGCGCCGGGGAAAGCCTGGCCCTGAAAGAGGGTGAGGCTATTAACGAACTGATCCCCCTGATTCAGGTCAACACCTAATCAGTTCAATAGGAATGCTCATACAAGTATTAATCAATATTTTCAAGTAATTCAGCTTATCAAGGGCACTTAATTGGGCTTCCTATAATCAAGCCTTCGCCACTAATTTTGGCTCTAGGGTGAGTTTGCTAGCACGCACACTCTCTTCCATGGGGATGGGATAGGCGCCGTCAAAACAAGCGGTGCAGAAATGATCAGAATTATCATGGGCGGCTTCAACCATGCCCTGCTTGCTGAGATAGGCAAGGGAATCAACGCCGAGGTGACGTTCGATCTCGGCCAGAGTGAGGCGAGCCGCAATCAACTGGTCCTGGGTATCGGTATCAATGCCGTAGAAACAGGGATGGGTCACCGGAGGCGAGCTGATGCGCATGTGCACCTCGGTGGCGCCGGCCTCCCGCAGGGCGGCCACCAGCTTGCGGCTGGTCGTACCGCGCACAATCGAATCATCGATCACGACAACCCGCTTACCAGAAAGCACATCGGGCAGAGGGTTGAGTTTGACGCGGATGCCAGCCTCACGCATGGCTTGGGTGGGCTGGATGAAGGTGCGGCCGACATAACGGTTTTTAATCAGACCATCGGCAAAAGGGATACCGCTTTTCTGGGAATAGCCAATGGCTGCAGGAATACCTGAATCGGGAACCCCAATTACAATATCGGCCTCCAGTGGTGTTTCCCGCGCCAATATTTCACCAATCCTCACACGATAACTATAAAGTGATTCCCCGAAAAAGCGACTATCAGGCCTGGCAAAATAAATCATCTCGAAGATGCAGAGCTTGGCAGGCTGTTCACTCCAACGCTGACGCAATGGAATTGGATTTCCAGCGCGAAAATGGATCAATTCACCAGGTTTAACATCATCGCAGTAGCTGGCGCCAATAATATCGAGTCCACAGCTTTCACTACTCGCGACCCACTGGCCCGATTCAGGCTCGCCTAAGCGACCAAAAACAAGGGGACGGATGCCATGGCCATCGCGCAGGGCAAACAGGCCCTCGGGAGTTCCGATCACCAGACTGAAGGCACCCTTGCAAAGGCCCGCGGCCGCCGCAATCGCCGCCATCCAGTCGAGGCCACCATCGACAGCCTGTTGCAGGGCAAAGGCAATCAGTTCCGAATCGGTAGTGGAGGTGTATTCCACAGCGGTGGCCGTGGCTAGGGCCGTGGCCGCAATCGCTCTGTTCAAGTCGGCCGCATTGACCAAATTACCGTTATGGGCCAGGGCAAAGGGTCCGAGCCGGGTCATCAACACCACAGGCTGGGCATTGCAGACCTTGCTGCTGCCGGTGGTCGAATAGCGGTTGTGACCGATGGCTAGATCGCCAGGCAGGCGCTCGAGCACCTCTTGGTCAAACACCTGGCTGACCAGGCCCATGTCCTTGTGCAGGCAAACCTTGGCGCCCTGGAAGGCGGCGATTCCCGCCGATTCCTGCCCCCGGTGCTGCAGGGCATAGAGGCCGAAATAGGTGAGGTTGGCCACCGCCTGACCGGGGGCCAGCACAGCAAACACCCCACAGGCTTCTTCTGGCTTATCAGGCCGTTCAGGCTGCTCGAACGGCACTGACAACTCGTCTTTCAGCAGGCGTTTCATTCTGCCTCAGACCCCGACCGCCATCCGCCTCGGGATCGCCTGCTCATAGCTCTGTTCAAGCTGGGTGATCGGCAGCTGCACCAGCGCTAAACCCGCCTGGCTAATCAACAGCTCCGTACTCGCCTGCACCTGGCCCAGGGGCTGGGCGGGAATGGAGAGACCATCGGCTTCGGCCTGATCCAGGGCTTGCTGCCAGGCGTCAGCCTGCTCCGGGGCCACGCTCACCAAAATGCGGGCGCCCCCTTCGGCGAATAGGAGCCGGTCCTGGCGGATGCTGCCGGCCGGGACGGCCACACTGGCCCCCAGGCCCGAGGCCATAGAAGCTTCGGCTAGGGCCACGGCCAGGCCGCCATCGGCCAGGTCATGGGCACTGGCCACCAGACCTGCGCTGATCGCCTGGCGCAGGAAGGCCTGCACCGCCCTCTCCAAGGCCAGATCAATCTGGGGTGGCCGCCCGGTGAGCAGGCCATGGATGCACTCCAGGTAGCTGCTGCCCGCCAGGGTTAGCCGACCATCTAGGGCGGTGACCCCAGGCCCAGCTTGGGCAGCTTCAGAACCCTCCAGGGGCACCCCCAGCAGCCAAATGGCATCACCGGCCTGCTTCCAGGCCAGACCGGTGACGTGGCCGAGGTCGTGGACCAGGCCGACCATGCCCACCACGGGAGTGGGATGGATCGGCTGCATGCGGCCGTCGGGCAGACGGGTCTCGTTGTAGAGGGAAACGTTGCCGCCAGTTACGGGTGTGTCCAGGGCGCTGCAGGCCGCCGACAGGCCCTTGCAGGCCATGGCCAACTGCCAGTAGCCCGTCGGGGTCTCAGGCGAGGGGAAATTGAGGTTGTCGGTGACGGCCAGGGGTTCGGCGCCGACACAGCTGAGGTTGCGGGCTGCCTCAGCCACCGCCGCCATGGCGCCTCGCTCCGGATCGAGGGCTACCCAGCGGTTCGGACAATCGACCACCGCCGCCACACCACGGGTGGCCTGCGCCAGAGCTCCAGCTCCCTGCTGGGGCCGCAGGCGCAGCACAGCTGCATCGGCGCCGCCAGGGGGCACCACCGTGTTGGCCTGCACCTGCTGGTCGTACTGGCGATAGACCCAGCGCTTACTGGCGATGGTGGGGTCATCGAGCAGGCTCAGCAGCACCTGGTTCCAGCTACGGGAATCGATCCCCTCAGGGCTGGCCGCGGGCAGCCGGTCTTCTAACCAGAGCCAGTGGGCCTGGATATCGGCTGGCGGTTCGCTGAGCAGGGTGTGCTGGTTGATCGGCGTGTCATCGGCTAGGGCATTGGCGGGCACCTCGGCCGCCACCTCACCGTGCTGGAGCACCCGCACCACGTTCTCCGCCAAGACCCGACCCACCACGGCCGCCTGCAGGCCCCAGCGGCGGAAGCGCGCCATCAGGGCTTCCTCCCGGCCCTTGGCCACCACAAACAACATGCGCTCCTGGGATTCCGAGAGCAGGAACTCGTAGGCCGTCATGCCCTTTTCGCGGGCCGGCACCAAATCAAGATCCAGCTCCACGCCAACGCCGCCCTTGGCCGCCATCTCTGAGCAGCTACAGGTGAGGCCAGCGGCACCCATGTCCTGGGCCGCCACCACATCGCCGCTCTGGAAAGCCTCCAGGCAGGCCTCAATCAGCCCCTTCTCCAGAAAGGGATCGCCCACCTGGACGGCGGGCCGGTCATCGAGGGAGGCTTCGGTCAGTTCGGCGCTGGCAAAACTGGCGCCGCCCATGCCGTCGCGGCCGGTGGTGCTGCCCACGTACACCACCGGATTACCCACGCCGCTGGCACCGGAGCGCACGATCTCCTCGGTTTCCATCAGCCCTAGGGCCATGGCATTGACCAACGGATTGCCGCTGTAGCTGGGATCAAAGGCCACCTCGCCACCCACGGTCGGTACACCGACGCAGTTGCCGTAATGGGCGATGCCGGCCACCACCCCTTCCATCAGGCCCACGTTGCGGCCCTCTTCAAGGGGGCCAAAACGCAACGCGTTGAGCAAGGCGATCGGCCTGGCGCCCATGGTGAAGATGTCCCGCAGGATGCCGCCCACGCCCGTGGCAGCCCCTTGAAACGGTTCCACCGCCGAGGGGTGGTTGTGGCTTTCGATCTTGAAGGCGAGCCGCTGGCCTTCGCCCAGATCAACCACACCAGCGTTCTCACCCGGTCCCACCAGGATGCGCGGCCCGGTGGTGGGGAACTGGCCCAGCAGGGAGCGGGAGTTGCGATAACAGCAATGCTCCGACCACATCACCCCGAACATGCCGAGTTCAGCCCGGTTCGGCTCCCTCCCGAGACGGCGCACGATTTCGTCGTAGTCGGCCCGGCTGAGGCCCTCCTTGCGCAGCGCCTCGGCAAGCGAAAAGGGGGGTGTGGCGACCACAGCAACGAAGCAGATGGCCCCACTTTGGCTGAGGGCCCTGCCGCTGGCCTGTCTGCTGCGGAAGGCCGCCTCAGCCTGATGGAATGATTTTCAACCAGATGAGCATCAACCTAGTCACCAGAAGACAAGTAACGAGCAGGCAAATAATCAGCAGACCAGTGACCAGAAGCCAGGGAGCGAGCAGGGCCTGACCCGTCCCTAGACCCAAGGATCCTCTTCGGAGTCCTGATCCCGGGCAAGGCCGGGCGATTGGCGCGGATCTGGTCGGGCCCTGGAACGGCGATCGCCGGGTGGCTCGTAACGGCTGGAATCGGGATTGGGCTCCCCCCCCCAGCTCTCCCAGGCCTCAGGACCATCAACCGACGGGCTCCGCCGGGGCGGATTCAGCCCATCGGGCTCCTCCAGCCAGCCCTCGAGCCGCTCCTCAAAACGACCACCCACATCCTGAAACTGGTCGCGCAGGCGGGAGGTTTCCTCGCCGATCTGGTCGCGCCAGCGGCGCGACCGGCGCAGGAATTCCTGGCGCACACTGGCCCGGGCCAGGGGCAATTCATCCAACTGGCTCAAGGCGGTCACCACCTGACCGGGTTGTTGATCGAGCAGGCGATCGGGCGTCAGGCGCCAGCGGCTGCTGCCCGGCAGGCGGGGATCACTGCGGGCCACCAAGTAGTGGAGGATACGGCCGCTGCTGAGCTCTACGGCCGCATCGGCGACGCTGCCCAGCACCTGCCCCTGTTGCCCCACTAGGGCGGCATCAATCAGGGTTGGCAGCCGTTCAACCGTGAGCTGGTCGGTGTCGGCCCCCTCCCCCTGCACAAACAGCTCCAGTTCGCCTAGGCCGCGTAACTGGTTCAGGCGCCAGGCCAGGCGCTTGGAACCGAAACTGCTGGGTTTGCTGATCCAGCCCAACAGGCGATGCACCGGCGGATGCATCCAGGCCAGCGCGCCAACGCCGTGTTCATGGCCGGCATCGCAACGCACCTGGCGCCGCAACAGGTCACTGAGCAGCAAATGGTCCGGCAAGGGCATGGAAGCAAGGACAGGGAATCGGCGAGGGCCTCTGGATCAGGGCAGGGCCTCAGCTGCGGATCTGAACCGGCATCACCAGGTAAGTGAAACCGGGTTCGGCCACGGGCACCAGGATTACCGGTGTGGTGGGAGCGTTGCAATGGAGCTCCACCTGGTCAGCCGAAATCGCCTTAAGGCCATCGAGCAAGTAGCGCACGTTGAAGGCGATCTGGATCGCCTCGCCGCTCACCACCGCTGCCAGGCCCTCGGAGCCGCTGCCCACATCCTGGGCGTCGGCACTGATCAACAACTGGCCGGCGAGGGGATCACTGCTGATCTTGACGACGTTGTTGTGTTGATCAGCCAGCACCGCCACCCGTTCCAGGGCAGCGATCAGAGCGCGGCGATCAACCTGCAACTGGCGGGTGAAGCTCTCCGGGATCAGCTGGCGGTAGTTGGGATAGGTGCCATCGAGGCTGCGGCTGGTGAGCACCTGATCCGACCAGAGGAACACCACCTGGCCGCGGTCACAGAACAGGCTCACCGGTTCGGTGGACTGACGGGCTGACAGTAGGCGCTCCAACTCCCGCAGGGAGCGGGCCGGCACGGTGACATCCACGGTGCCGGCGGTCCCATCGGCGGCACTGACAGGAAGCCCCTGCTCGGGCAGGGCGTGATTGAGCTTGAGCACGGCCAAACGGTGACCGTCCGTGGCGGCGCATTCCAACCCCTGGCTGTCGAGGCCTAGGTGAACACCGGTGAGGATCTGCTTGGCCTCATCGCTGCTGCTGGCAAACAGGGTGGCTCGCAGCCCCTTCACCAGGATCTCCGGATCGAGTCGAATCGGTTCGCCGCTTTGGACTAGGGGCAGGTCGGGGAAGTCTTCAGCTGGCATGCCGCGCATCTGGTAGGTGCCCGAGCTGCTGGTGAGATCCACCTGCTCGCTGCCCTCGTCGCTGCTGAGGGTGATCGGGCTATCAGCCGCCAGCCGGGACACGATCTCGCCAAACATTTTGGCGGGCAGGGTAATGGCGCCGCTGGTTTCGACCGCGGCGGCCAGGCTGGTCTGGATGCCCAGGCTGAGATCAAAGCCGGTGAGGCTGAGCCGGCCGGTGCCGGCATCGGCTGTCAGCAAGACGTTGGCCAGAACCGGGTGGGTCGGGCGACTGGCCACGGCGCGGCTAACCAGTTGCAGGCTGGAGCTGAGCTCAGCCTGGGAGCAAACCAGCTTCATGGGCCAGCCAAGGGGCCCCCCACGCTTCCACAGGCCCGGCCCAAGCGCAACGGTTCGAACTGCCGGCTTCCCGTCCCTTCTTCTGATTAGAGGATTGATTTCTAAGAGAAAGAAATAACCCAGTAGTAGTAGGGGCTGGGGAAAACGGGGAAAAGCCGAAATCTCTAGATGACCACTGCTGTTTTACCAATCAAGAGCGGGGAAATCAAAGCCAGATAATTGCAAAAACAGCAGTTTTCCACTGTTTCCAGAGCCTGGGGAAAACAATCCACGTGACCGGCCGCAGTCTCTCCTCTACTTTTCCCGGCGTAAGCGGCCCTAATCCCCAGCCTTTCCAGAGACCGGTTCTCCAGCTGGTTCACTTAAAAACACAAAAAAAGGGCCACCAAACGGTGCCCCTCCTGAATCAGTCCATGTTTTGCTTGAGCCCCTGTCTCCCTGAACCGATCACCAGCCTGGGGCGCCTGAACCGGGGAGCCCGGACCCGCCCTTTTGTCCCGGCTGGCTCAGAAGCCCAACACCTGGGCGACGGTGGCTGTGTCGGGATCGATGCCGGTGTGGAATTTTGAGTCGTTGTTTTCGATCGCCGTATCGGGATCCTTAAGGCCATTGCCCGTGAGCACACAGACCACCGTGGCGCCGATTGGCACCTCCTCGCGGCGCTTGATCAGGCCGGCCACCGAGGCGGCGCTGGCTGGTTCACAGAAGACGCCTTCGCCGCTACCGAGCAGCTTGTAGGCCTCAATGATTTCGGCGTCGGTGACAGCCATGAAGGCGCCCTGGCTTTCGCTCTGGGCCTTGAGGGCGTTCTCCTTGTTCACCGGGTTGCCGATTCGGATCGCCGTGGCGATTGTGTCGGGTTGCTCCACGGTGTGGCCGAGCACCATCGGCGCTGCCCCGGCGGCCTGGAAACCCATCATCCGCGGCAGGGTGCGGCTGCGGCCAGCTGCCTTGTACTCCTTGAAGCCCATCCAGTAGGCGCTGATGTTGCCGGCATTGCCGACGGGGATGCAGAGCCAGTCGGGTGCATCGCCCAAGGCATCGACGACCTCAAACGCGGCGGTTTTCTGGCCCTGGAGCCGGAAGGGATTGAGCGAGTTCACCAGGGTGATCGGGTACTTGTCCGCTACTTCGCGCACGATCGCCAGGGCTCGATCGAAGTTGCCCTTCACCGCCAGGACCTCAGCGCCGTAGAGCAGGGCCTGGGCCAGCTTCCCCTGGGCCACATAGCCATCGGGAATCAGCACAAATGCCCGCATGCCGGCCCGGCGGGCATAGGCAGCCGCCGAGGCAGAGGTGTTGCCGGTGCTGGCGCAGATCACGGCCTCAGAGCCGGCTTCGCGGGCCTTGCTGATCGCCATAGTCATGCCCCGGTCCTTGAAGGAGCCAGTCGGGTTGAGACCGTCGTATTTGAGGAAGACCTTCACGCCCCGGCCGATCCGCTCAGACACCACGGGCGCGGGGATCAGGGGCGTCGCCCCTTCCCGCAGGGTGATCACCGGCGTGGCGGCCGACACGGGCAACCAGGACCGGTAGGCCTCGATCAGGCCTGGCCAGTCCTGCATCACCGGCTTGGAACCCAGGCGCCGGAGGGCGGACAGCAGAGGCACGGGCAGCGACGGGAGGGTTGATCTGAATCTACGGCTCAGGATCTACGGCTCAGGGCCAAACCCTTGAAGGCAAGCCCTTTTCAGCCTGTTATCCCTCAGGGCTCCAGCTTGGCAAGGGAGTCCCTGACCAGGTTCACTTGCTGCTGCTGGTTTCGCCCTTGAGACCATCGAGCGGCGCATTCGAGAAGAAATTGACCAGATCGGCAATCGAGCTGGCTTTGCTGGCGATCGCCACTAGGGCCGGGATGCTCACTTCCATCTCGCTGGTGGGATAGGCCTTCAGAAAGCTGATTGCCGAGAGGCTGCCCTTGCCCTGATCGAGGCCCAGGATCACACCAGCCTTGAGGGCCGGTACCCCAACAGACTTGGCCTTGAGCGGGAAGACGATCTGGGCGACCCGCGCCAGGATTGCTTCACCAATGCGGGTGTTCAGCAGCCGACTAGTCAGAACGATCGGCAGGGTGAGTTGCTGGTTGAGCAGTTTGGCGACATCAGCCGGTTTCTGTTTGCTGAGCCTAAGAACGTCGGCTAGCAGGCCCTTGGCCTGGCCGGTTTGGGCCAAGGTTTCCAGATCCGCCACCGAAATCGAGCGCATGAAGGCGCCGCTGACGAACACCACATTGGTGGCCGCCTTGGCGGCGGGCACCAATGTGGTCAAACCCAGGCCCAGGAGGGCAGCCGCAATCTGTAGGCGTTTGCGGCCCTGTTGGCGCGGCTGGCTGGCGCCCTGGCGACGGAAAATGGGGCTCGAAAGACTCGGGGAGAGCTGCGTCAAAACCGGATTGCCAAGGGATGTTGACTGAATTTTAGGCGCCGCCAGCCGTTGCCATCCCCAGGGCCCGGCGGTTCGACGGGGAGACCAGTACATCGCGCAGCAGCCGCACCACACCCCGCTCGGCTAGTCCCCGGGCCAGGTTCAGACCCATCTGGCGCAGGTCCGGTTCCTGCAGCAGACGCGGCAGGCGCTTGAGCAGCAGTTGGGGTTCAAAACCTGGCAGTTGCTGCAGGATCACCACCAGTCTCTGAATCGGCTCCAGCGAGAGCAGTTCCCAATCGCTAGCACTAATTGGATCGCGGTCCCGCAGGCCAGGGGGTTGGAGCCGCCTTGGAAGCCGCTGGCTGAGCTGTACGGCCGCCTGCCAGCCCAGGGCATCCATCTGGTTGACCAGGCCATCCACCAGTTGCTGGCGCAGTAAGCCGGCATTGGCAGAGAAGAGGAAATCAAGCACCTGATCGAGTAGTCCATCGAGATCGAGTTCGGCGCCGCTGGCTGCACTGGTGATCAGGTTGTCGAGCCGTTGCCAGCGGAAGATCTCACCATCGAAGAGCATTTCCCGCAGGCTGTCGCGCAACTGGGGGTCGGGATCTTCCATCAGGCGCCGGGCGAAGTAGGGATAGGCAGCGCCAAGGATCTTGAAGTTGGAATCCACGCTCAGGGCAATGCCCTCCAAGGTGACCAGTGAACGGATGATCAGGGCGTAATAGGGGGGAACCCGGAAGGGGAATCGATACATCACGCCGGAGAGATCGTCGGTAACGGCTTTGAAATCCATGCGGCTGACCCCCATTTCCAGGGCCTGGCTGAACACACTTTCAAAGGCTGGAACGATCGGCTCTAGGTTTACATCGTTTGCCAGGAAGCCAAGGCTGACAAAATCCTTAGAGAGGGCAGGAAAATTACGATTAACCAGATGAACAACCGCCTGAATTAAGCCGGTGCGGGCCTCGCGGCTCACCTCGCTCATCATGCCGAAATCCAGGTAGGCCAACCGGCCATCGGCTAAGGCCAGCAGGTTGCCGGGGTGGGGATCGGCATGGAAGAAGCCATGTTCGAGCAGTTGCTGCAGGCTGCAGTTCACCCCCACCTGCACCATGTCATCGGGATCGACACCGATCGAGCGGACCGCTTCCAGATTGGTGAGTTTTACTCCATCAATCCATTCCATTGTCAAAACCCGACGGCTGGTGGCCTGGTGATAGATGGCAGGCACGGCAATACGCAGATTGTGGCGATGCAAGGCCGCAAACTTCTCGGCGTTAGCGGCTTCATTGAGATAATCCATCTCCTCGAAAACCCGTTTTCCTAATTCATCGATCAGGGCAACAAGATCACTGCGGATCAGGCCGATATTCTGGTTCATCCAAGCAGCGATGTTGCGAACGATATAGAGATCCAGGGTGATCTGCTCTCGCAGGCCGGGCCGTTGCACTTTCACGGCCACTCGTTCACCACTAAGCAAGACGCCGCGATGGACCTGGCCCAGGGAGGCGGCCGAAATCGGCTCCCGCTCCAGCTGGGCATAGATCTGCTCAATTGGAGCGCCGAGGTCCTCCTCGATGCAGGCCATGGCCAGGCCGCTGTCGAAGCCGGGCAGCTGGTCCTGCAGCTGGGCCAGTTCTTCCAGCAGCAAGGGCGGAATGATGTCAGGCCTGGTTGAAAGGGCCTGGCCCGCCTTGATAAAGGCCGGCCCCAGGGTGGCGAGCAGTTCGGCGCATTCCCGCGCCCGACTCCGGCCTCGATCGTTGTCTTTGAGTTGGCCTGTGAACCAATCAAAGCCCACCCCCAGCAGGTAAAGACCGATCGGTACCAGGGTTTGCCAGAGGCGCCGGATCAGCCGCTCGGGATGGCCGGCGTAGATGCGGGTGATCGTCGCTGGGTCGTAACTGAGCAGACCAGAGGCTTCGATGAAGTCGCCCAGGTCGTGGTTCTGGGGAAGGGGAGTGGCTTCGGGGGTCACCTGGGCCCGTTCGCCTGGATCGTTCTCGATCGCTTCTCCCGTCACAGCGCTGTCCATGGCGGCGACGGCGGCTTCAGCAGCGGTACGGACCATGGCAACAAAAGGTGGCGATCCAACGGGGTGGAGCTGGCCAGCCCCCTTCTAAACGAATCCCACAGCCGCTACGGTCGATCCGATCGCCTGGGGCCGGTTTGCTTACGGGTCTGCGTCTTGAAAATATTGCCCTGATCGAGAGCCTGGAGCTCGTCTTTAGTGGTGGCTTCACGGTGCTCACCGGCGAAACTGGGGCCGGCAAGTCGATTTTGCTTGATGCCCTCGATGCCTTACTGGGTGGTGCCCAGGGTGCGGCTGGGGCCAGGTTGCTGCGCCAGGGACAGCAGCGGGGCCGGATCGAGGCCAGTTTCAGCCTGACGCCGCCGCTGCAGAGCTGGCTGGAGCAACAGAGTTTTGGGTTGGAGGAGGACGAGCTGCTGGTCAGCCGCGAATGGCGCTTGCAGGAGGAGCGGCTCACCAGCCGGCATCGGCTCAATGGAGTGGTCGTCAGTCGCGCCCAGGTGCAGGAGCTCAGGCCCCTGTTGCTTGATCTCACTGTTCAGGGCCAGACCCAGCAACTCGGGCGGCCCGGCCAGCAGCGCCGCTGGCTCGATCGCTTTGGCGGGCCCGTTTTGGCCCAGGCCCTCGAGCCCGTGGCAGTGGCCTATCGCCACTGGAAACAGGCGGCCACGTCCTTTGAGACGGCCCGCCGCGACTGGCAGCGGCTGCAACAGGAACGGCACCAGCAGGAGCAAGTGCTGTTTGATCTGGAAGCCGCCCAACTCGAGGATCCCGAGGAGCGCCAGCAGCTGGATCTGGCCCAGGATCGGCTCGTCCATGGGGTGCGGCTGCAGGAGGGGGTGATGACCCTGCTGGGCCGGCTGATGGAGGGAGCTGACCAGGCCCCCTCAGCCCTGGACCATCTCGCCGCCTGCGAGCAGGAGCTGCTGCTGCTGGAGACGATTGACCCCAGCCTTCAGATCTTGCGCCAAGCCTGCACCGATGGCCTGGCCCAACTCCAGGACCTGGCCCGGGATCTTGATCGCTATGGCGCCAGCCTGGAAAGTGATCCCGACACCCTGGCCTCGTTGCAGGAGCGCATTGCCCAGCTCAAGGCCCTAGAGCGGCGCCATGGCCGCAGCCTGGGCGACTTGATCGTCAGGCGGGATGAGTTGCGCCTGCTGCTGGCCCCCGGCGGCGGCGAGGCGGCGCTCACCGATCTAGAAGCCCGCGAGCAGCAGACCCGCAGCCAGCGGGATCGCCTCAATGGCCAGCTCACGGAGGCCCGTCGAAAGGCGGCCTCGGCCCTGGAAGAGCAGTTGATGGAGGCCCTGCGGCCCATGGGTCTGGCCAATGTGCGTTTTGCTGTGGCGATCGGCGTAGCAGCGGCCGGCGAAGAGGGCGGTGATGGGGTGCAGTTCCTGTTCTCAGCCAACCCAGGCCAACCGCTGGCACCCCTGGCTGAGGTTGCCTCTGGTGGCGAGATGAGCCGCTTCCTGTTGGCCTTGAAAACTTGTCTAGCGGCGGCAGATCCCCACGTCACTCTGCTGTTTGACGAGATCGACAGCGGCGTTAGCGGCCGGGTCAGCGGAGCCATGGCGGCCCTGTTGCAGAAACTGGCCCAACGGCGACAGGTGTTCTGTGTCACCCACCAGCCCCTGGTGGCGGCCGCCGCCGAGCACCATTTCCTGGTATCCAAATGGGTGGAAGCGGGCCAGACCCAAACGCGAGTGTCCCAACTGCGGGACACCCAGGCCCGTGAGCAGGAACTGGCAGAACTGGCCGGCGGCGATTCCGGCGGCGCCCGCAGTTATGCGGCCAGCCTGCTGGCCCCTCCACCCAGCTGAGCCGCAGCGGCCCAGGGTGCACCAGGGGATTCAGTCCTGAATCGATAGCTGCTTCGTGCGATCTGACCCAAGCGGGCCCCAGGTCCCACCTAGAATCTCCCCTTATCGGATCCCATGGATGGCTCGCGCGAGCGCCAGTTCTGATCGGCCTGACAGCAGCTCCACCGCGCCAGCCCGCACCATCAATGAGAAGGCGGCCCAACTGAGCGCCAGCCGACTGCTCAATGGCGGCAATCTCGAAGATGTGATCCGGGTGCGCGGCGCCCGCCAGCACAACCTCAAAAATGTTGACCTAACGATTCCGCGCAATCGCCTGGTGGTGTTCACCGGCGTTAGTGGCAGCGGTAAGAGTTCCCTGGCTTTTGACACGATCTTCGCCGAGGGTCAGCGCCGCTACGTCGAGAGCCTTTCGGCCTATGCGCGCCAGTTTCTTGGCCAGGTTGATAAGCCTGATGTTGATGCGATTGAGGGGCTTTCACCGGCGATTTCGATCGATCAGAAATCCACCAGCCATAACCCCCGCTCCACCGTCGGCACGGTGACGGAGATTCAGGACTACCTGCGGCTTCTCTACGGCCGCGCCGGCGAACCCCATTGCCCCCAATGTGACCGCTCGATCCGGCCCCAGACCATCGATGAGATGGTTGACCAAATCAGCATCTTGCCGGAGGGAACCCGCTATCAACTGCTGGCGCCTGTGGTGCGTGGCAAGAAGGGCACCCATGTGAAATTGCTGGGCGGCCTTGTCGCCGAGGGCTTTGCCCGGGTGCGCATCAATGGCGAGGTGCGCGAACTCGCCGATAACATCGAACTCGATAAGAACCATGCCCATAATATTGAGGTGGTGGTCGATCGTTTGGTGGCCCGTGAAGGCATCCAAGAACGGCTGACCGATTCCCTGCGTACGGCCCTAAAACGGGGTGATGGACTGGCTTTGGTGGAGGTGGTCCCCAAGGCCGACCAGCCTTTGCCCGACGGGGTGGAACGGGAACGGCTCTATTCAGAAAACTTTGCCTGTCCAGTCCATGGCGCCGTGATGGAGGAATTGTCGCCAAGACTGTTCTCCTTTAATAGTCCCTATGGGGCCTGCGCCGATTGCCATGGTATCGGCCATCTTCGCAAATTCACACCGGAACGGGTTGTGCCCGATCCATCCTTGCCTGTATATGCTGCGATTGCGCCTTGGAGTGATAAGGATAATTCCTATTACTTCTCGATGATTTATAGTGTTGGCGAGGTATTTGGCTTCGAAATTAAACTGCCATGGAACCAGCTGACAGAGGTTCAAAAGGATGTTCTGCTCAACGGTAGTACCGAAGAGATCGCAATTCAGGCCGATAGCCGCTATCGCAAGGGACAGGCCTATATGCGTCCGTTTGAGGGCATCCTGCCGATCCTGGAGCGGCAACTGCGCGATGCCAGTGGTGAGGCGGTACGCCAAAAATTAGAGAAATTCCTGGAGATGGTTCCCTGCGCCACTTGCAAGGGTTTGCGCCTGCGCCCTGAGGCCCTAGCTGTGAAAGTGGGTCCCTATGGGATCCATGAACTCACGGCCGTGAGTGTGGGCGAAAGTTTGCAACGGATTGAGGCCCTGATGGGGGTGGGGGCCAGCGAAGGGGCCGATCCCCTGATCACGCCGCGCCAGATCCAGATTGGCGATCTGGTGTTGCGTGAAGTGCGCATGCGGCTGAAGTTTCTGCTGGATGTGGGCCTCGATTATCTAAGCCTGGATCGGCCGGCCATGACCCTCTCCGGCGGCGAGGCCCAGAGGATTCGCTTAGCCACCCAGATCGGCGCCGGCCTGACCGGGGTGTTGTATGTGCTTGATGAACCGAGCATCGGCCTGCATCAACGGGACAACGATCGCCTGCTGGCCACCCTGTTCAAGCTGCGGGATCTCGGCAACACTTTGATCGTCGTCGAACACGACGAAGACACGATCCGGGCTGCAGATTATGTGGTGGACATCGGTCCGGGCGCTGGCGTCCATGGCGGCCACATTGTGGCCCAGGGCTCGCTGGAGAACCTGTTGACATCAGAAGAATCGTTGACCGGCGCCTATCTCAGTGGCCGCTTATCGATTCCCACCCCGGCCGAGCGGCGCAGCACTGGCAGTCGACGCATCAGCCTGGTGAATTGCCAGCGCAATAATCTCAACGGCTTTGATGTGGAGATTCCTCTAGGACGTTTGGTGTGTGTGACCGGCGTGAGCGGTAGCGGCAAGAGCACCCTGGTGAATGAGCTGCTGCATCCGGCCCTGGAACACAAACTCGGCATGAAGGTGCCGTTTCCTGCTGGCCTGGATGAACTAAAGGGCATCAAGGCGATCGATAAGGTGATCGTGATTGACCAATCGCCGATCGGTCGCACGCCCCGCTCCAATCCGGCGACCTACACAGGAGCCTTCGATCCGATTCGCCAGGTGTTTGCGGCCACGGTGGAAGCCAAGGCGCGTGGCTATCAGGTGGGTCAGTTCAGTTTTAACGTCAAGGGAGGCCGTTGCGAGGCCTGCAGCGGCCAGGGCGTGAACGTGATCGAGATGAATTTCCTGCCCGATGTCTATGTGCAATGTGATGTGTGTAAGGGCGCTCGTTACAACCGCGAGACCCTGCAGGTCACCTATCGCGGCCATAACATTGCCGAAGTGCTGGAGATGACCGTGGAGCAGGCCGCTGAGGTGTTCTCAGCCATTCCCCAGGCGGCCGATCGGCTGCGCACCCTGGTGGATGTGGGCCTGGGCTATGTGAAACTGGGCCAACCGGCCCCCACCCTCTCCGGCGGCGAAGCCCAGCGGGTCAAGCTGGCTACCGAACTCTCGAAACGGGCCACCGGCAAAACCCTGTACCTAATCGATGAACCAACAACGGGCTTAAGTTTCTACGACGTCCATAAATTGATGGATGTGATGCAGCGTCTGGTCGACAAGGGAAATTCCATCCTGGTGATCGAGCACAACCTCGATGTGATTCGCTGCGGCGATTGGGTGATCGACCTAGGACCAGAAGGCGGTGATAAGGGCGGCGAGATCGTGGTGGCGGGCACGCCTGAGGAGGTGGCGGAGCATCCCACTAGCCATACGGGGAGGTATCTGAAGCAGGTGTTGGCACAGCATCCGGCTGAAGTGGTGGCGGTTTGAGGGCGCAGGGGAGGGTCTAGCAGATCTGAGAGGCCCGCCCATGCCGAAACCCCCCAGGCCCAACGCATCAAGGCATAGCCTGGATCACCCTGAGCTTCACCACCAGCAGCCGTATACCCTACTTATGGAGAAAGGGTGAGTGGAAATACTTGATAAACGACAGGGGTTATAAATAAACTTTTGAAAGAAATCAATGATTTGAAAGTAATTCGAAATCTATAATGAGACAAGCGGGTTTGGATTGAATAAATTTACTCAAGTTCAGGGTGGCGTGGACCCTATAAACTGAACCAATGCTTATGAGAGCTTCCCCACCAGCCAGACTTGGCAAGGAGAAGCCTCGATGAAAGCCAAACGCCACAGCCCCGTAGCCGAAGGCTTCTCCGCAGGAGTACAGATCATCCGCAAGTTGCGCACCGCTGAGCAGCTTTTGAGCCAGGGCCAGGCCGTCGCTGACGTCTGCCGAGCCCTGGAGGTATCCCCAGCGACTTATCACCGCTGGCAGCAGCTGTACGGGGGAATGTAGACGAAGTCGGCCGGAGGCCATGAGCTAGTGAGGCATAACGCCTCTAGCCGTAAGGATTCTCCGAAGGAGTAGGAGCTGGAACAGGAGAACAGCCGGCTAAAGCGGTTACTCGCTGATGCAGAGCTCGACAAGGCCATGCTCTAGCCGCAGGCTTCTGCGAAGCAGTAGGAGCTTGTTGCGCCGCTAGGCGCACCTGGCGGTGCGACGGGAAACTACTGAGCCCGGAGCGTCGTCGCAGGGCCGTGATGGTTTTGCAGGATCGATTCCGGGTTTCTCAGCGGCGGGCTAGCCGTTTAGCGGGCCAGAACCGCAACACACAACGGCGGCCTACGCCTATTGCAGACATCGAGGAAGGGAAGCTGCGCAGCCGGATCAGGGAGCTGGCAAGGCGCCATGGACGCTGGGGCCGCCGCCTGGTTTACCGCCGGCTGCGGCTCGACGGCTGGAGCGTCAATCACAAGCGGGTACAAAGGATCTGGCGAGAAGAGGGGCTCCAGCGCGGCGCCTGCCGCGCAAGCGGAAGCGCTCTCGTCCCCCAGGCGGCTCAAGGGAGCTGCTTAGAGCCGAATATCCGCATCACGTGTGGGCGATCGACTTCCAGTTCGACCAGACGATGGATGGACGCAGATTGAAATTCCTCAATGTTATCGATGAACTCAGTCGTGCTTGCTTGGCCATTCGTGTCGGCAGGCGCTGCAAGGCAGAGGATGTGGTTACCACCATTGAGCAACTGCTCAGTCAGCATCCAGCCCCCACCCATCTACGAATGGACAATGGTCCCGAATTCATTGCCAATGCCCTGCAAGAGTGGTGCATGGGCAATGGATCCGCCACTGCCTATATCCCGCCAGGGTCACCATGGGAGAATCCATTCGTGGAGTCATAAGAGCTCCGCTCGACTGCGTCGACAATGGTCGCTTAAGGGATGAGTTCTTAAATGTGGAACTGTTTGCATCACTGACTGAGGCCAAGGTGTTGGCAGAACAGCATCGGATCGAGTACAACGTCTACAGACCGCATTCGGCTCTCCAGGGGCATACGCCCCTGGAAGTCCTCCAGCAATGGAAGGCGGCCTGATCAACCCACTAGCTCTCATAAGGACTGAAGCAGCAGAGGGGGTCACGTCAGTATGAAATATGGTTGGAAGTATTTCAATGGAATAAAAATATAATAGGTAATTGATGGTGGCGAAAGAAGTAGTGGCTTAAGAAAACTTTCCTAATAATTGTTCTGGCAGCCCCATTGCAATTGGCAATAAGCTGTTTGATGAAAACATATAGCACCACATTCTCTCAAGATAGTGGCCTTCAACAGGGTTGGGGTGATGCGATACGGTGGTCAGTAATTCCTTGTAAAAATTGATAGGGCGCATGTGTACCGCTTTTCTGCTAACAGCAAAACATCCGCACATACTCGTCACTGTTAATAGGGGAAGTGGGCCTAGGAATTTAGATGAATAGTCAATCAGACTGAGATTACTTCTTGCTAAAGAGCCATTATTCCAAGCCTCAGCGTATTTTGGATCGGCTTCAAAATTGATGTCCTGCCATTGGAGCGGGTTAAAGATCCCATAGGCAGAGGCTGAAAAGCCATATTGGATGGCGCAAGGAAAGTAATCTTCGATATTTGTGTACACATTGTTGTCAAGATCATCAATTCTTCCCTGGAGAAAGACCGTAATATCTGGCAGTGTTGCGTATCTTGTAATGATGTGATTGAGCCAGGTATTGGACTCCCTTCCTACGTTGGGAAGGGCGATGATAGAACTGTAGCCTGCAGTATCAAGTGATTCTCCCTTGTTATAGACGTGAATAAGAATTTTTCCGATAATATTATCGAGCCACGAAATATTCTCATTGTATCTAGCAATTACCAATTCAGCTTTCATGAGCTGCACGATGATGAAAGATTTCCCTGCGTTCGTCATGTTACTCCTACGCTTGTCTAGAGGGGGATTGGCCGACATCGGCTAATTATTGATTCTCGCTGAGCTTGGGGTTTCCAGTTATTTCTTCCTTGTTTGTATTTTTAAATTCGTTTATAATGGTGAAAGTGTCTGATTGCGTTGTTGATCTGTTTGGTGCACAAGGACTCAAGATGATTTTGTGATTTCATTTCGCAGGGCGATTGTCATCATCTCGATTAATTGTCGTCAATACAGTCCATCCGATAAATTTGTAGAATCTCTTATGGTGAGCCATGGCGAGCACTATGCTGTAAGCATTGGCCCAACCTTGGTGGGCGACCCTTGACCATCCTCCGTTCCCTTTTCGTAGTCTGCTTGGCGCTGGTATCCACGCCTGCTGCCCTAGCTGAAACCTGGACCACAGCGGGGCGTTGTTCTTTTAATGGGGCATCCCAGAATTGCACGGTGCGCGCTAGTGCCGATCTGAGCTTTCCAGCTTGGAACGCCCGTTATGTGCTGCTATGGGCCGATGGTATCCGTCAGACGATACTTGTGGGCAATGATGTTCGGGCTAAGGTCATCGTTGACGGTAAGAGTACCGCCGCCGAGCAATTGCCCCCCCGATCAGGCGGGCCATTGTGTGATTCGCACCGTCACTGGCAATGTGACCAAATTTGATTCCGGTCGCCTCAGGGTGGTTAAGGATCAGCCTGGCTGTTGAGCCCACCGCGTTGTTCTGGTGAGCCCCTTGGGGCTAGCAGGATTAGTCTTCTCAACTAGTTAGAGAGCATTTAAAAGTGAGTTTGCGTGTTGATCACTTTTCAGGCTCCAGAGTGGTGGCCGTCAAGGTCATAGGTTCAACGATGATTAGCCAGTTTGTGGTCGTGTCCTCGTTGACACCAAACTTTTGGTGCTTTTGTATCGACTACCTAGGCCGATGCAATGATGGGCACGGCCCTAACAGATATCCTTAGCTTTTATCTATCCCTAATTTCTCAGCAAATTGCAAAGTCTTTCCTTCGGTTGCAACATTAAATGGAGGGCAGAGTGATCTGCTTGTAATTAGCAAAGCTGGGTTTGGTCCTTTGTCCATTTCTTTTTTCTAGCAAGTTGCATCGACAGCGGCTTTAAAGTCCTTTTTGGCGACTAAAACAAAGTGTGTGTATGAGCATTCACTAGGCCTTTTAGTTTCCAACTAAAATGGTCGTGCCTCAGGCTTCGGTGCTGACGGCGTATTCGCTGTGCTTCAAAACCAGCCGTCCTTGGCTGCTGCTAATTTCCAGTTTGTTTAGATCTGTCTAGCTTTCGGTTGACGTAGATGTCTAGGAGCTGGGTAAGTCAGCTCAGCCATAATGGTGCTAATATGCGGCTGTTAATGTATTCACAATCATTCGCATGGTTTCCAAGGTTATCCCAGCCACTGCTCTGCTATTGAGCCTGGCCCTGCCGGCCGCGGGTCTCGCCAAGCCCAAATATGGTTATTCCGGTGACATTGCCCCTGAAAAGTGGGGAAAGCTCAGCCCTGATTATGCAGCCTGTTCCATTGGTACAAGTCAAGCCCCCCTAAATATCGTCACGGCGAAAACTGTTAAGGATGCCAAGAGCCAAGCCCTAAAGCCTAATTACACTCCTGGCTCCGCCGATGTAATCAATACCGGCACTGGCATTCAAGTTAACCTTAAAGGTGATCTGAAGATCGGTTCGGCTGATTATAAGTTGTTGCAGTTCCACTTCCATGCCCATGGTGAGGAGGCGATTAATGGAGTTCATTACCCCTTAAATGCCCACCTAGTCCATGCCAACAGTGCCGGCAACCTTAAGGTGATTGGTGTGAATCTCAAGGTTGGGGCACCGAATGCCTATCTGGAGTCGTTCTGGAGCAAGCTGCCTGCTAAGAAGGATGGCACTTTGAAGGTTAACCTGCCTTCCCTAGCCGGTTTGCTGCCCAGCTCCCTTGCCTACTTCACCTACATCGGTTCCCTGACCACCCCTCCTTGCACTGAGGGCGTTCAGTTCTTCATTCTTAAGGAGCCCGTGACGATTTCGGCCAAGCAACTAGACACCTTCTTGAAACTGTATCCAAATAACGCCCGTCCTGTTCAGCCTTTGAATGGACGTGTGATTAAATCCAGCAACTGATTGTTGCGCCCATTCTCAACTGTTTTATAGGGGCGTTTCTGATCAGGAACGCCCCTTTTTTGCCTAAATATGAGCGATGACAATCCTCCCTAGCGGTTGATTATTAGCGCCCTACCCATCATTTGGGGATGGACTGTGGCCTGATCGGTTTTCAATCTGCCCATCACTTTCGATGGGCTTTTTTAGCTCCTAGTCCTCGGCGGATCCTGATCGGCCCTGCCGTTTGCCCTTAATGGCGCTGCGCTGTTTTTTGGCCGCTAGCCGCCGCTCCACCGATCCCCGGGTTGGTTTTGTGCGTCGCCTGGGCGGCGCAGGAGGGGCGATGGCCCCCTGCAGCAGGTCCACCAAGCGCCGTTGGGCGGCGACCCTGTTTTGCCATTGGGAGCGGTGTTCCGAGGCCACAATCACAAGGGCTCCATCCACCAACCGTGGAGCCAACCGCTCCAGGGCTCGGGCCTTGAGCGCCGGTGGTAGGGCGGCAGAAGATGCCAGGTTAAAGAGCAACTCCACCCGGGTATCGGTGCTGTTGACGTTCTGACCGCCCGGACCAGATGAGCGAGAAAAACGCCACCCCAACTCTGCCACGGGAATGCAAATTCCTGGGGTCAGGTCAAGGTGGTCGCTGCGTTGATCGATGGCCAGGGACTTCAGATCACCGTCACTTTGCCAGTGCCGATGTCGAAATAGGCCGATTTGATCGATACCTTACCGCTGGCCTGGGCCTTCTTGAGCACTTCGCTGCGTTGGCTGAGCGTAGCGGTGGCATAGAGGGCATTGCCCTGAATGGCTTTGGTGAGATCGTCGCCTGGCTTAAGGGAGGCCCGGATCGGTTTCACCAAGTCCTCCAGGAGTGGGGTTAGGGGGTCAGATGCTATCGCTGCCTTGACGGCACCGCAGGCGCTATGGCCCATGACCAGGATTAGCGGCACTTCCAGCACGGCGACGGCGTACTCCATCGAGGCAATCGCATCGTCAAAGGCCGTATTACCGGCGCCGCGTACCTGGAAGAGTTCGCCGGAACCGGCAGCAAAGATCCATTCCGGGGCCACCCGGGCGTCGGCGCAGCTCAGCAGGGCGGCCCAGGGCTTCTGGCCTTCGGCTAAGGCGGCTGGGTTGATCTGACACCCAGCAGTAAAGATCGACTTAGTCAACTCCATGCGCTGGCTTGCTGTTGGTGCATTCACCGCTTGCTGCCAGGCCTTGCTGAATTTGCCGTTGCGACGCAACAGTTCCGCTAGGGGGTCACTCGGTGGTGAACAGACGGTGAGATCCTTCGTTAGTTTCGAATCCACGGCGCCAGCCGCCTGGGCTGCCCCGCCGCTCAATTTGGGTAGTACAAGCCCACCAGCAACCAGGCCAGCCGCTTGGAGTATGTGACGCCTAGAAAATGCCATCAGAATTTCATTGAATGATCTGGCCGGGTAGGCCTTAGCCTTACCTTACGGGCAAATCTACAGGGCTGATTCAAAGTGTGTCACAGGCACTCTTGCCGCTCCTGTCAGCATGGGTTGAGGTTGGCGGAATCGCCTCCTCCTTGTGTCTGACAGCGCTTTTGCTGCAACCGATCTCGATCTGATCAGCTATCTGAGGTCGATCCCGGAT
>CAMAPJ010000014.1 GCA_945860085.1 Synechococcus sp. UW140
CCGAGTTCGAAACCTTCTACACGAAGAACATTCTTCTCAATGAAGGTCTGCGTGCCTGGATGGCACCGGCCGACCAGCCGCACGAAAACTTCGTCTTCCCTGAAGAGGTTCTGCCCCGTGGTAACGCTCTCTAATCCCTCCTTGGTGGCCGTCGGGGGCAAGGACCTCGACTCCACCGGCTACGCCTGGTGGGCTGGCAACGCCCGCCTGATCAACCTCTCTGGCCGCCTGCTCGGCGCCCACGTGGCCCACGCTGGCCTGATGGTTTTCTGGGCCGGCGCCATGATGTTGTTTGAGGTGAGCCACTTCACCTTTGACAAGCCGATGTACGAACAGGGCCTGATCCTGTTCCCCCACGTGGCCACCCTCGGCTACGGCGTCGGTCCCGGCGGTGAAGTCACCGACCTCTACCCCTTCTTTGTCGTTGGGGTGCTGCACCTGATCAGCTCTGCCGTTCTCGGCTTGGGCGGTCTCTATCACGCCCTGCGTGGTCCTGAGATTCTGGAAAACTATTCCGCTTTCTTCTCGCAAGATTGGCGTGATAAGAACCAGATGACCAACATCATTGGCTATCACCTGATCCTTCTTGGCGTGGGTGCCTTGCTGCTGGTGTTCAAGGCCATGTTCTTCGGCGGTGTCTATGACACCTGGGCCCCGGGTGGTGGCGATGTGCGCCTGATCACCAACCCCACCCTCAGCCCCGGCGTGGTGTTCGGCTACCTGACCCGCGCCCCCTTCGGCGGTGAGGGCTGGATCATCGGTGTGGACTCCATGGAGGACATCATCGGTGGCCACATTTGGATCGGCCTGATCTGCATCTTCGGTGGCATCTGGCACGTCATCACCAAGCCCTTCGGCTGGGTGCGTCGCGCCTTCATCTGGAACGGTGAGGCTTACCTGAGCTATAGCCTGGGCGCCTTGAGCTTCATGAGCTTCATTGCCTCGGGCTACATCTGGTTCAACAACACCGCCTATCCCTCGGAGTTCTACGGCCCCACCAACGCCGAGTCCTCCCAGGCCCAGAGCTTCACCTTCCTGGTGCGTGACCAGCGCATGGGCGCCAACATCGGTTCGGCCATGGGCCCCACGGGCCTGGGCAAATACCTGATGCGCTCCCCCACCGGTGAGATCATCTTCGGTGGTGAAACCATGCGCTTCTGGGACTTCCGCGGTCCCTGGCTGGAGCCCCTCCGTGGCCCCAACGGCCTGAGCCTCGACAAGCTCCAGAACGACATTCAGCCCTGGCAAGTGCGCCGGGCCGCTGAATACATGACCCACGCCCCGAATGCTTCCCTCAATTCCGTGGGAGGCATCATCACCGAGCCCAACTCGGTGAACTTCGTCAACATCCGTCAGTGGCTCGCTTCCACTCAGTTCGTGTTGGCGTTCTTCTTCTTGGTCGGTCACCTCTGGCATGCGGGCCGCGCCCGCGCCGCCGCCGCTGGCTTCGAGAAAGGTATCGACCGCAAGGCCGAGCCCACCCTGGCCATGCCTGACCTCGATTGAGTTCAGCCTTGCCCTCCCTGAGCCAAACCTGCCAAGCCAACCAACGTTGACTAGACGATTTGTTTCAGCCCCAGCCCCCGCCTCAGGCGGGGGCTTTTTGCTGGCAAGACCTCAGGGCTGAAAAACGAGCACAACAAATCAAGACAGCCGCCAGGTCCTAGGACCTCAAATCAGCCTCAAGCGGCCAGCCAACGGCGCAGCAACGGCAGGCTCAGGCCGATCACATTGCTGAAACAGCCCTCGATGCGTTCCACCACCTGGCCTCCAACGCCCTCGAGCGCAAAGCCGCCGGCACAGTGCAAGGGTTCCCCCGTGGCCACATAGGCCTCGATTTCAGCGGAGTTGAGGGCCGCAAACTGCACGCGGGTGGTGACCGTTTCCAGCTGGATGCCAACCGGGAGCGACCCGGACCCAGAACCGCCTTGGGGCTCCGGTCGCAGCAGGCAATGGCCCGTGTGCAGCTCGCCCCAGCCACCGGCCATGCACTGCCAGCGGCGAATCGCCTCCTGGGGATTGGCCGGCTTGCCAAACACTTCGCCAGCTACCACCAGCAAGGAGTCGCAGCCGAGCACGGCCGAAACCTCCCCCGGATCGCAGTGCGGCAGCACCGCCTCGGCCTTGGCCATGGCCAGCAGCCGAACCAACTCCCTGGGATCGGCAGACGCGATGGCGTCCTCATCGACGCCACTGACCTTCACCCAATGGGGAATCGCCGCCTGCTCAAGCAAACGGCGACGGGCCGGAGAGGCCGAGGCGAGTAACAACATGGCGCCAGGCGGATCGTCGTTCTCCCCAGCCTGGAGCAGCAGCCACCGCCAGCACCGCCAGCCCACGATCGGAGCCCCTAGGCCAGAGAATGGCCCTGGTGGCGAGCAGAAGGCGTGGGCGACGACGGCATCGGATCAACGACGCAGAAGGCGATGCGTCGGGCCAGCACGGCCCTGCGCTGTCTGCCCTTTCGCCAGGCTTTTTACCAGCAGCTGGAATCCAGAGCCCTGAGCAGCAACGACCTCGACCGATCCGAGTCAGGTTCCGGCTCCGGCTCCACCAAGGCCGAGCAACGCTGCTTTAGCCAGGTGGGCCCCTACCAAGCCGAGGGGCATTTCATTTGGTTGATCCAGCTGGGGGTGTTGCGACGCGAGGTGGATGGCCAGGGCCTGACCGAGCGAGTGCGACTCACTCCCCTGGGCCGGCAGGTGCTCCTGCAGTGGCCGGGCGAGATCCCTAGGGCCAACTCCGGCGAGCGGCTCTGGGGCTGGCTACAGCGCCACCGGCCCCGGCTTTGATGGCCTCCGCCAGCCGCTCGCCCAGACCCTTGATGGTGCTTGGCACCTCGAGTGGGGCGGGCAAGTCCTTAATGACCGCTGCCCTCTGCCGAGTGCTGCGTCGCCGCGGCGAAACGCCCCTGCCCTTCAAGGGCCAGAACATGAGCAACAACGCCTGGGTCGATCAAGGCGGCGGTGAAATGGCCTATTCCCAGGCCCTACAGGCCTGGGCCGCGGGGCTGGAGCCCACCTGCGCCATGAACCCGGTGTTGCTCAAACCCCAGGGTGACAGCACCAGCGAGGTGATTCACCTAGGCCACTCCGTTGGTACGGCCCGGGCCGAGCACTACTACCGCGACTGGTTCAAGCCGGGCTGGGCGGCGATTCGAACCGGCCTGGAGCGCTTGCAGCAGGCCCATCCAGGCGGTCGCCTGGTCTTGGAGGGGGCCGGCAGCCCGGTAGAAGTCAACCTGCAATCGCGGGACCTCACCAACCTGCGCCTGGCCCAGTACCTGCGGGCCCACTGCCTGCTGGTGGCCGACATTGAGCGGGGCGGCGTCTTTGCCCAACTGGTAGGGACCCTGGACCTGCTGCGGCCGGTGGAACGGCCCCTGATCCGGGGGCTGCTGATCAACCGTTTCCGCGGTCGCCGCGAGCTGTTTGACAACGGCCGCAGCTGGCTGGAAGCACACACGGGTGTGCCCGTGCTTGGGGTGATGCCCTGGCTGGATGAACTGTTCCCACCCGAAGATTCCCTCGACCTGCTGGAGCGCCGCGGCCGCAAGGCAGACGCCGAGCTGGAGATCGCCGTGCTGCGCCTACCTTCGCTCAGCAATTTCTCCGACCTCGATCCCCTCGAGGCCGAGCCGAGCGTGCAAGTGCGCTGGCTCCAGGCCGGCCAGTCCCTAGGCCAGCCCGATGCGGTGATCGTGCCGGGGAGCAAGCAAACCCTGCGGGATCTGGCGGCCCTGCAGGCCAGCGGCCTAGGGGAGGACTTGCGCCGCTACGCCGGCGGCGGCGGCCAGATCTTCGGCCTCTGCGGCGGCCTGCAGATGCTGGGCGTCTCCCTGCAGGACCCCGAGGGCCTCGAAGGAGGCGGGGCCGGCCAAGTCCCGGGGTTGGGGTTGCTGCCCCTGGAGACGGTATTTACACAAGACAAGGCCCTGCACCAGCGGCGCAGCCTGGCCCTCTGGCCGGCGGCTGCGCCGCCTTTAGAGCTCGAGGGCTTTGAACTGCATCGGGGCCGCAGCCAGCTCCATGGCCCAGGTGCCGAGGCCGCCTGCAAGCCGATTGCCGCCACTGGCGACCTGGGCTGGTGGCGACCATTTGGCGAGCAGGGCGGCCTGGTGGCCGGCACCTATCTGCATGGGGTGTTTGAAAGTGGTGCCTGGCGCCGCCGCTGGCTCAATGGCCTCAGGCAGCGCAAAGGACTCGCTCCCCTAAGTGAACAGGTACCTCACCACAACCAGCAACGGGAAGACCTGCTCGATCGGCTCGCCGATGCCTTCGAGGCCCATGTGAACCTGGAGCCCCTGCTGCGATGACGGCCATGGGCTCCCAGGGGGCAGTAACGATCCAGTGGCCAGACGGCCAGCTCAGTTTCGCCCCTGTCGGACAGGACTGGCTGACGGCGGCGGCGATCGCAGGCATGGCGATCCCGACCGGCTGCCTGGGGGGCAGCTGCGGAGCTTGTGAAATCGAGGTCAATGGGGAAACCCAGCGAGCTTGTATTTCCCAGGTGCCCGCCAGCCTCGACGGCACCCTCAGGGTGGAAATGGGCAGTGATCCCTATTGGTGAGGTCACTCCATCGGGCTTGACCGGCCGGTTCGGCTGGCGCTGGCAACCCAAGCCTGGCTGCGGGCCCCGAGCCAATCCCCTGGAGTGCGGCAGCCATGCCCACAATGCGCTGCAAGGGCCACCAGCAGCAATAGGTAGGCGGATAGGGTTTGCTCGTTAATTATAGCTAGAGGGCCATGAAATCCCGCTTAAAGCATCGCCCTATCAGGCTTGCCTGGTGCGGTAGTTTCAGAATTCGAGAGCTCCATTTGCCCCGGCTGTGTCCGTACGTTGGGCCCGCTGGCTTGAGGACTTCCAACAGCTATAGCCACCCGTTTGACTTAAACAGCAGGGCGCCAGTGCGAAGCAGAATAAATGTCTTCCTTTTGCGTGAAGCCCTAAGCACCCTCTGCATGCACCGGAGTTGCGAAGCAATCATTTCAAGCCGATGACAACCATAATTGCTGTTTGCCTTATTTTATTCAGCTGCATTGCCATCATCGCCCATGATTTTTTTTGGAGATTTCAGCAACGCCTAGACCTCATCCCCATGCTTCCCCGCCTCCAGGGCGCCATTGTGCTGACATTTGACGATGGACCCGATTCCCATCTGAAAGCCTGGGGCGACCAATGGGAAGACATTGCCCAGGCCCGAGAGCTCATTAAAGCGATTGATCCAGGCTGGGATTTTCAAGCCTCAATCACCCAAAACCTAGCAAGAACTCTTCAAGAGTTTGGGGTGAGCGCAATTTTCTTTGTACAAGGGCAAGTGCTAGCCAAGGACGAGTCCACCCACCCAGTCCTTGATGATTTAGCAAAACGGGGACATACTATCGGCAATCATTTTTTTAGTCATACCCGCTACCGAGAACAGGCCGCAAAAGTTACTGAGAAAGAAATCAGAGCAACTGACAATCTAATCAAAAAGATCACCGATCGCCAAACCCGTCTCTACCGCCCTCCCTATGGGCAATGGACGATTCTACGATCCATCCGCCTACGTTTAAATCGCCGCCTTAGCCACTACTTTTTACCCCTCAATTGGACCCACTGCAGCTTTGACTGGGACAAGCCTATTGCAACGTTGAATCGTTCGAACCTAGAACAGCAGGTCAGCGACATGCTTGATGACATCGAAAAACGGCCTGGACCCGCAATCATTCTGCAGCACGATATTTGGGCTTACTCCGCCTTATTCACGCGCCTGCTGTTACAGCGCCTGCAACAGAAATCCAAGCTAACGGTAATCAATCCGAGCGTTATCCTCCAATCCAACAGCGAAGTGGGACAGGGATTTTGGTGGCTAGGCCTTATCCGTAGCTACCTGCAGCAACGCTATCGATGCATCCTCTCAAGGGCAACTAGGCAACTTGCATCGCCTCTGCAGGACTACTAATCCCCTTCCAATGGACATGGATAACCCTTCGGGCCAGCTGATGGCGGCCGCCCTAGACACAGCCACTGGGACCAGATTCCCCCAATTTCATTCAGCAGGCTGCCTGGAGATCCCCAGCTGCAGTGTGATTATCCCGATCTACAATCGCCATGAGTGGCTTGAAACATGCCTACAAACCATCGCCCGTTCCCATTCAAACCCTAGCCAAATCGAAGTTTTAGTGATCGATGACGGCTCCCTTGATCAACAAAAAGAACGAATTTATGCCATCGCGGCCGCCTATCAATGCCACTATCAACGCTTGCCCTTCAATCAAGGTGTTAGCGCGGCGAGAAACGCCGGACTAGCAAGGGCAAGGGCTTCATGGGTCAAGTTTCTGGATTCAGATGATCAGCTAGTGGCCGGATCCCTGCAGAAAGAAATCTCTATCATGGAAGCGACACACGTGGATTGTCTCGTTTCCGGGTATCTGGTCAGACAGGAAACCAGAGGCAAACAGAGCCTGCACTTTTACCCGCCAAGGCCATACACCAATACAAACCCATTTGATGCCTTGCTCAGTGGATTTGGGGCCCCAACTCCGTCGGTTTTATACCGGCGTTCCATCCTCGCAAACGTGCGCTGGAGTCCAACGGTTCGGCATCCGGATGACTGGGTGTTTATCATCACGGTGCTCAAGCAATTACCCCGGCTGATAACATGGCAGGAACCTACATTCATCTGGTGCAACCATGATGGACCCCGCCAGAGCAATGTTCCATTGCTGGGGTATTGCCGCTCAAGGCAACTGATCCTTGAAGATATCTGGGCTTTCATTCTCAAGCATGGCGCCGCTACGGATCAACGAGCCCATTGCCAGTGTGATTGCATTTTCAGGGACATTATCATTGCCTATCGAGAAGATCAGGACTTATACAACAGCATTTTGATACGCATTGAGTCTCTCTATCCTGGCTTTGTTCCCAGTGCGCGGCAGGCGGGTCTCATCGCAGTTGTGCTGGTAAGGGTCTTCGGCTTACGTCGTTATGTCCCCATCCGTGAACATCTCAAGGCGCTTGCCTTGGTTCTGATCGCCCCCTTCACTCCCCAAGTTTGAGCGTGGATTACTCCGGCAGCTGAATCAGGCCTCCCCCCAGCAGCACCTCTCCCGCATAGAACACCGCCGCCTGGCCCGGCGTGATCGAAAACTGCTCCTCGGCAAACTCCAGGCGGCAGCGGCAGGGACGGCCCGCCTGCCGATCGGCCTCCGTGGCGGGCAGCGGGATGAGGCTGGCTGGCTCCGGGCCGCTGCGGTAGCGCACCTGCACGTCCACGCTGATCGGCTGCTCAGGCGGGGCCATCGACAGCCAGTTGATGGCTCCGACCACGGCCCCGGCCCTGGCTGCCTCAGAGCGGGGCGCCACCACCACCTGGTTCATGGCGCCATCGAGGCGCACCACATGCAGCGGTTCGCTCCAAGCCACGCCGAGGCCCCGGCGCTGCCCAATCGTGAAGTGTTCGATGCCGTCATGCTCGCCGAGAACGCGCCCGTCGCTAAGCACGATCTGGCCGGGACGCGGAGCCAGATAAGCATCGAGAAAAGCCTTCATCGAGCCGTGGTGATCCGCCAAGCAGAGATCCTGGCTTTCCGGTTTGTCGGCGGTGCGTAGGCCATGGCGGGCAGCCTCCAGCCGGGTGTCGGCCTTGGTGAGTTCGCCCAAGGGGAAGACCAGCTGCCCCAGGATCTCCTGGGGCAGGTCGTAGAGGAAATAGCTCTGATCCTTGCGTTGGTCAAGGCCGCGCAGCAGCTGATGACGGCCCCGGCCGTCGCCCGGCACGGGCAAGGAATCTCCGGCCCCACTGGGGCGAACCCGGGCGTAGTGCCCCGTGGCGATGCGGCCAATCGCCCGCTCCTCGGCCGCCCAGGCCAGCATCGGCCCAAACTTCACTTCCCGATTGCAGCGAGAACAGGGCAGGGGTGTTATGCCGGCGCCATAGCCCTCCACCAAAAAATCAACGATCTGAGCCTGGAAGGTCGCCCTGGAATCGACGACATGGTGGGGAACCCCCAGCTGCTCGCAGATAGCGGCGGCGTCGACCAGCCCCTCGGCGCAGCAGGCCCCCTTGCCGCTCATCAACCAGAGGGTGAGGCCCTCCACCTGCCAGCCGGCCTCCACCAGCAGGGCTGCTGTCAGGGAACTGTCGACCCCACCGGAGAGACCCACTGCCACCCGGCGCTCGCCCGGCCAGGCCCGCAGCCGCTCAATTGCTGCCGCCCCGGCCGGCGTTGCCGCAGCGGCAGCGCCCGACGCGGAGGGTTGGGGAGGAGCGGAGAAACGGGCCACAACAGGGGCGCGGCCGCCTTGGGGCAGGCAGGCCGGCAATCGCTTCCATCATGGAACTGACCGGTGCCGATTGCGGCCAGGCCCCTGCCCCCTTCGTCAGCGAACCGAGCGCCATTGGGCTCCCGGGATAGGTTCCAGCCCCAGAGCTAGCTCCAAGCCCGAACTAAGTCCCAGACCCACTCCCAGACCCACTCCCAGACCCAAGCCCAAGCCCAAACCAAGTCCCAGCTCCAGGGCCAGACCCAGTCCGCAAATCAGTCGATCAATCAGGCCAAAATCCCGCTTGAGCCCAGTTCCCAAAGACGGCAACGCCCATGCCCCAGGAGCTCCCACTGCCAGACCCCGTTGCCGCCCGAGCCTGGCCCGCCTGGCCCCAGGCCGATGCCAACCATCTGCTGGTGACCAGCGCCCAAATGGCGGAACTGGAGAACCAACTGTTCGCCAGTGGCTTGCCCGTGGAGGCCCTGATGGAAAAGGCGGCCCTGGCGATCGCCCGCCGGCTACTCGCCGGGGCACCAGCGTCAGCCCTGGTGCTGGTGGGGCCCGGCCACAACGGCGGCGACGGCCTTGTGGTGGCGCGAGAGCTGCAGCTGGCCGGGGTGCCCGTGCGCATCTGGACCCCCTTTGAACGCCACAAACCACTGACGAGCGCCCACCTACGCCACGGCCGCTGGCTGGGGATTCCTTTCCTGGAGGAGGCGCCTGATCCGGGCGAAGGGGTCCTCTGGATCGATGCCCTGTACGGCGTCGGCCAGCGGCGCCCGATCGAAGCCAGCCTGGCCACCCTGCTGACGCGGCGACAGCAGTTGCGGCCCGGGGCCCTAGTGGCCATCGATGTGCCCACGGGCCTATGCAGTGATAGCGGCAGGTTGCTCGGCAGCGGCGCCGCCCGAGCCCGAACCACCTACTGCCTGGGAGTGCTCAAGCAGGGCCTAGTCCAGGACGCGGCCCTGGCTTGGGTGGGTCAGCTGGAGCGAATCGACCTGGGCATCACTGACGCCCAGCTGGCCCCCCTGGCCAGTAGGGCACCCCTGGCCCTGGCGGCCGCCGATGGAGGCACGGCCCCCTGGCCGCCACTGGATCCGGTCGCCGGCAAATATGGGCGCGGCCGCCTGCTCGTGGTGGCCGGCAGCCCCAGCTATCCAGGCGCCGCCCAGCTCTGCCTGGCGGGGGCCAGCGCCAGCGGCTGCGGCAGCCTCAAGGCCCAGGTTCCCGATGCGGTGGCAGAAGGTCTCTGGGCCAGCCAGCCCCATGTGGTGCTGGCCCCAGCCGCCTTGGAGCAGGCCGACAGCCTGAAACGCTTCGATGCGGTGGTTTTTGGACCGGGACTGGGTTCAGAAGCACTCCATCCAGATCCCCAGCAACCCCGCGAACATCCCCAGCTCTGGGACCACTTACAGGGCTTCAAGGGACTGCTACTACTCGATGCCGATGGACTCAACCGGCTGGCTGAGCTGACCCGAGCGCCGGGGGCGGGGGCCAGCGCCTGGCTGCGCCAGCGCCGGGGACCGACCTGGTTGACCCCCCATGGCGCCGAATTCCAACGGCTGTTCCCAGAACTGGCCGGCCGGCCGCCCCTGGAGGCCGCCGCCGCCGCCGCCAAGGCCTCTGGCGCCACCGTGCTGCTTAAGGGGGCCCATAGCGTCATCGCCACAGCCGATGGACGCCGCTGGCAGCTGGTCGAGACCTGCGCAGCCGCCGCCCGGGCCGGCCTAGGCGACGTGCTGGCGGGCTACGCCGCAGGCCGCGGAGCCATGGCAATTGCGGCCACCAGAGCAGCAGCGGAGCAGCCTGCGGTGGCAAAGCCTGTTGAGCAAACGGCTCTTGAGACAAAGACTCTTGAGACAAAGACTTTGGAGGCAACAGCGGGTGCGATGTCCGGGGGTAAGGAGGTCAATGGAGCAGGAACGACAGCCTCGGGCTGCTCCTTGGATGGGGCCCTGCTGGCGGCGGTGGCCCTAAACCATGCGCTCGCCGGAGAGCAAGCCTGGTGCGAGCGGGGGCCCGGTGGGGCAACACCAATGGCGGTGGCGGCGGCACTTGCGAAGCAAAGCTTTAATTAATCAGCTGAAATCCGTGGCCTATCCGATGCATCAATGCCGCACACAAATCCCGTGTCAACAGATGGCGCAAAGCTGAAAAGTTCATGAAGACACAGACAAATTCCGCTTTTCTGTAGGAGGTTGGCCTAACTTCAAGCCCCTGCTTCATGACAGCCTCTGGCCCGCCGGACAGGGGCGGCCCCCGCCGCCGCACCAGTGATCCGATCAGCTGGTATCTCGGCACCATTGGGCGTGTGCCTTTGCTGACACCAGCCGAGGAAATTGAACTGGGCAATCAGGTCCAAACCATGATGCGCCTGCTGGAGGAGCCCAAGGAAGGGGGTTACAGCGACAAGGAAAATAAAATTATTCGGGTGGGTCGCCGCTGTAAAGAGCGGATGATGAAAGCCAATCTTCGGCTGGTCGTCAGCGTCGCCAAGAAATATCAGGGCAAGGGCATGGAACTGCTCGACCTGATTCAAGAGGGCTCCCTCGGACTCGAGCGGGCCGTTGAAAAATTCGATCCGACCCGGGGCTATAAATTTTCGACCTACGCCTTTTGGTGGATCCGTCAGAGCATGACCCGGGCCATTGCCTGTCAGTCGCGCACCATCCGCCTGCCGGTCCATCTCTCGGAACGGCTCTCGGCAATTCGCAAAGTGAGCCTGGATCTGGCCCACAAACTCGGGGCAATGCCGAGTCGCCAGGAGATTTCCGAGGCGATGGACATACCGATCGAGGAGCTCGATTCGCTGCTGCGCCAGTCCCTTACCACCTCCAGCCTCGATGCGCCGGTCAACGGTGATGATGACCGCAGCTTCCTCGGAGAACTCATCGCTGACACCAGCCACAGCGAACCCCTGGAAACGGTCGAACGCGGCATCCACCTCGAGCAACTCGGCCATTGGCTCGGCCAGCTCTCGGAGCAGGAGCGCCAGGTGCTGGAAATGCGCTTTGGGCTCGAGGGTCACGATCGCCACACCCTGGCCGAGATTGGCCGGCTGCTCGATGTCTCTCGGGAGCGGGTGCGCCAGGTGGAACTCAAGGCCCTGCGCAAGCTGCGCCACTTCACCCGCCGCACCCCCGCCCTTCAGGGTCCCTGAACTGGAACAGGAACTTTGGAGAGCGACTTAAAGCCAATACCCATTGCTGGATTGGGACTGGAGGGCAGCTGCTCAGTCCCAATCCCGGGGTTCAATCTTCAGCCCAGATGTAGCGGGTGAGTTCGGCGGGATCGGGTTCGGGGGCCGCCAGGGCGAACTCGACGCAATCGGCCACGTGGGCATCGATCTCCTTTTCAATCTCCTTGAGCTCGGCTTCGCTGGCCAATGCCTGCTCAATCAGATGGCCGGCTAGACGCTTAATCGGATCTCGCTGGGCCCAAAACTGTTTCTCAGCCTCGGCCCGCAGCTCATCGGGATCGGCGAGGGAGTGGCCGCGGAAGCGGTAGGTGAGGCATTCGAGCACGGTAGGGCCTTCACCGCTGCGGGCCCGTTCGATTGCCCGCTGGGCTGCAGCCCGCACGGCCAGCACGTCCATGCCGTCCACCTCTTCGCCGGCCATGCCGAAGGCGGCCGCCTTACGCCAGATCTCGGGATCGCTGGTGGCCCGGTTGTGGTCCATGCCGATGGCCCACTTGTTGTTTTCGACCACAAAAATGATCGGCAGTTTCCAGAGGGCCGCCATGTTCAGGCATTCGTAGAATTGGCCGATGTTGCAGGTGCCATCGCCAAAGAAGGCCGCCGTGACGGCATCGCTTGTGGCATCGCCCAAGGCATCGCGCTTATAGCGGCTGGTGAAAGCAGAGCCGAGGGCCACGGGAATGCCTTCGCCGATAAAGGCATAGCCACCAAGCAGATGATGTTCCTTGGAAAAGAGGTGCATGGAGCCGCCACGGCCCTTGCTGCAACCAGTTTCCTTGCCAAACAGCTCACTCATCACCTCCCGCGCCGGCACGCCGCAGCTGAGGGCATGAACGTGGTCGCGATAGGTACTGCAGAACCAATCGTGTTGCAGTTTCATCGCCCGGATCACACCGGTGCTGACCGCTTCTTGGCCGTTATAAAGATGGACGAAGCCAAACATCTTGCCGCGGTAATACATCTCGGCGCACTTGTCTTCGAAGCGGCGCCCGAGGGTCATGTCGCGGTAGAGCATCAAGCCCTCCTCGCGCGTCACCGTGGCAGGGGTAGCTGGGTAGAGGGCTGAGAGGCGTTCAGCGTGGCTGCCGGCAGCGCCGGCGCCCTGATCGCCGGCCTGGGGAGCCGCAATTCCCGTGGTCAATTCAGCCGTCATCGCCGAAGGGCCTGAAGCATGTGGCGACTGTACGGGGTCCAATGGCCTCAAGCTCTGGCGAGAGTGGCTGAAAGCGAAGACCCTGCCTAGAGTCGCTGCCTACAGTTAATTGCCAGCGAAGCTCCTGGGTTGGAACTGCCGATCGACCATTTCCACCTGCTTGGGGTGCAGCCGACGACCGACGCCCAGTCCGTGCTGCGCACTCTGCAGCAGCGGCTTGATCGCGTTCCCGACCAGGGATTTACCCAGGACACCCTTCAAGCCCGGGCCGAATTGCTGCGCAACAGCGCCGACCTTCTTAGTGATGAAGCGCGGCGGCGCGCCTACGAAGCCCAGCTACTGACAATCAACGCCACCGGGGCCGGCAGCCAGATCGCGGCCCTAGAGATTCCGGCCTCCCGCGAGGTGGCGGGCCTGCTGCTGCTGTTTGAGGCGGGCCTGGCCCAGGAAGCCTTCGAAACCGCCCGCCGCAACCTGCAACCGCCCCAGGCGCCGGCCTTGGGCAGCAGCCGCGAAGCCGATCTCACTCTCTTGGCCGGCCTGGCCTGCCTGGCGGCCGCCAAGGATTACCAGGAGCAACGCCGCTTCGAAGCGGCGGCCACGGTGTTGCAGCAGGGGCTGCAACTGCTGCAACGCATGGGCCAGCTCCCCCAGCAACGGCGCCTGTTGGAGCAGCAGCTGGGCCGACTCCTTCCTTACCGGGTGCTGGATCTTGTCAGCCGCGACCTGGGCGCCGCCAGTGACCGGGCCGAAGGGCTCAAGTTGCTCGAAGAGCTGGTGCAGCGCCGCGGCGGGCTTGACGGCGACAGCGACCGGGATTTCGACCAAAGCAAGTTTCAGACCTTTTTCAAGCAAATCCGCCCCTTCCTGACGGTTCAAGAGCAGGTGGACCTGTTCAGCCGCTGGGCCCAGGCCAGTTCAGCCACCGCCGATTTCCTGGCCAGTTACGCGCTCACCGCCTCCGGCTTTGCCCAGCGCAAACCGGAACGGATCCGCGAGGC
Source organism: Synechococcus sp. UW140 (assembly GCA_945860085.1). GTDB lineage: Bacteria > Cyanobacteriota > Cyanobacteriia > PCC-6307 > Cyanobiaceae > BAIKAL-G1. The sequence goes on from CAMAPJ010000014.1 coordinate 13,607, forward strand.
CTACGGCCGTCTGGCCGCCGCCAGCCAGCTGGGGATTGAGCCGTTCCTGGCCTGCCAGCAACTGCTACTGGGCCAGGTGGACCAGGCAGAAGCCCATTTCGATCGGGGCGCCAGCCCGGAACTGCGCCAATGGGCCAGTGAGCAGGGCAGTGAATCGCTCGAACGCCTGTGCGCCTATTGCCGCGATTGGCTGGCTCGCGAGGTGTTGCCCGGCTACCGCGACATCGAAGTCGACGCCGATCTCGACGCCTGGTTCGCCGACCGGGATGTGCAGGCCTACGTAGAACAGCAGGATCGCCGCAGTAGCCGCCAGGGCGCTGCCGGCGGCCGGGAGCTGGCCGCCACTCCCAACGCCTCAACCGCTGCCCTGGGCCAGGACAGCGCCCCGCCAGCCCCCTGGAATGCTCCATGGTTGGACAGCTCCGACTTGGGCCTGCCGACGGGCAGCGCCAGCAGCCCTGCTCGGGGCCTTGGTCGGGGCCTTGGTCGGGGCCCTGACAGCGAGGATGAGGGCTCCCAACCTGGCTGGCCCAGGGGTCTGCGCCTGCCGGCCATGCCTTGGCAAGCGATCCCTTGGCCAGGCCTGCTGGGGTCGGCCTCCGAATGGGCCGCCAGCCGCCGGCCCCGGCTCAAGCTGCGCCAGCGCTGGGGATCGGGTCTGGCCAAGGTCAAGCTGGCCAGACCGGCTCTCTCCCGGTTTCAACCGGGCCGATTGGCGCCGAAGGGCACCTCCTTGGGCGGGATCTCCCTGCGAAACCTGCTGCCCCCCTGGGGCGGCCAACGCCCAGCCGGGGAGGCCGAAACGGTGGCCGAGGGCCCATTGGCCCCAGGCACCTCTGTCGAGGGCGATCTCTTCAAGGGAGAAGTTTTCAAAGGAGATCTTTTCAAGGGCGCCCGTGTCGAGGACCCGTTGGCTGCGGGCCAGCGCCCGGAGGCCCTGGCAGGCCCTGACTTAGGCCTGGCAGCAGCCGCCTGGCCCGACCAGAACAGCCCCGCAGCCGAACCAGCCGCCTCGCCCAACCCCTTCGGCCCGCTCCCCGGCCGCGAGCCTTTGGGGGCACCCCATCCGCTCACGCTTGCCGCTGGCTCCCCCGAGCCAACGCCGGGACTGGCCTGGCCGTTCCCCCTAGTCGCCACCGTGGCTGGGGTTGCAGTGGCCGGGGTGGTGCTGGGGGGCTGGCTGGCCCTGAGGCCGAAGCCCGAGCAGGGCATTCCCTTACCAGTGCTTCCCCTGGCAAGCCAGCCAGACAGCTCGGCCAGCCGAGGCGGAGCCAGCCGGACCACGCCCAAGCCCAAAGCGCCCCAACCGGACCTCCCCCTTCAGGTGACTGAGCCCACGGAGGCCCAGCTGCAACGGCTGCTAGAGGCCTGGCTCCAGGCCAAGGCGGCCGTGCTCTCCGGCAAGGCGCCAGCGATTCCCCCCAGCCAGCTGGCCGTGGGATCCCTGGTGGGGGCCCTTGATCAAAGCCGTCAGGCCGATCTCGATCGTGGAGAAAGCCTGAAAGTCACCACCAAGGTGACCCGCCTGCAGATCACCAGCCGCAGCCAGGAGCAGATCGAAGCAAGCGTCACCTTGCTTTATGGCGACGAGCGCCGCAGCCAGGACGGCAAGCTGCTGGAGCAGACCCCCCAGGGGGAACGCCACAACAGCTACGTGTTCGGCCGCAACCAACAGAACTGGAAGCTCGAACGGGTGATCTTCCAGCCCAGCCAACCCTGACGCCCAGGGGCCAGTCTCAAGGAGATATCCCTCGGGGACTTCCTTCTGCGACTTCCTTCTGGGACCGGCTTCTGGATCCGCCTCTAGGAGCGCCCTGGCTGAGCGGGCCCTGGCCAGGGCCGCTGGACGGCTCGGCACGGGCTGGGCGGGCTAGCGGCTGACCCCCCCACGTCAAGGGCCCAGATGCCGGGGCCCGCTTTTTTACGATCAGCCCATCAGGGCGACCCGCCTCCCCGCAGCCAACCCAATGTTTGACGAGCTTTCCCAGCGTTTTGAAGATGCCGTCAAGGGCCTGAGGGGGCAGGCCACCATCTCCGAAACCAATGTGGAGGGTGCCCTGCAACAGGTGCGGAGGGCCCTACTGGAGGCCGATGTCAGCCTCAGCGTTGTCAAAGACTTTGTCGAGGAGGTGCGCCGCCGGGCCTTAGGCGCCGAGGTGGTGCGCGGCGTCAGTCCCGATCAGAAGTTCATCCAGCTGGTGCACGAGCAGCTGGTGGAGGTGATGGGCGGCGATAACGCCCCCCTGGCCCATGCCGCCTCGGCCCCGACGGTGGTGTTGATGGCTGGCCTACAGGGCGCCGGCAAGACCACTGCCACCGCCAAATTGGGCCTGCACCTTAAGGAGCAGGGACGACGCACGCTGCTCGTGGCCGCTGATGTCTACCGGCCGGCCGCCATCGACCAGCTGCGCACCCTCGGCAACCAGATCGGCGTGGAGGTGTTCAGCCTAGGGACCGAGGCCAAACCCGAAGACATCGCCGCCGCCGGGGTGGCCAAGGGTCGCGAGGAGGGCTTCGACACCGTGATCGTCGACACGGCCGGGCGCCTGCAGATCGACGTCTCGATGATGGATGAGATGGTGCGGATCCGCAGCGCCGTGGCCCCGGACGAGGTGCTGCTCGTGGTGGATTCGATGATTGGCCAGGAGGCCGCCGAACTCACCCGCGCCTTCCACGAACAGGTGGGCATCACCGGCGCCGTGCTCACCAAGCTCGATGGCGATAGCCGCGGCGGCGCCGCCCTCTCGATCCGCAAGGTGAGCGGCGCCCCGATCAAATTCATCGGCACCGGCGAGAAGGTGGAGGCCCTGCAACCCTTCCACCCCGAACGCATGGCCAGCCGCATCCTCGGCATGGGCGATGTGCTCACCCTGGTGGAGAAGGCCCAAAAAGAAGTGGAGCTGGCCGATGTGGCCCGCATGCAGCAAAAGCTGCAGGAGGCCTCCTTCGACTTCTCCGATTTTCTGCAGCAGATGCGCTTGATCAAGCGCATGGGCTCCCTTGGCGGCCTGATGAAGATGATCCCGGGCATGAACAAAATTGACGACGGCATGCTCAAGCAGGGCGAGCAGCAGCTCAAAAAAATCGAGGCGATGATCGGCTCGATGACCGCAGCCGAACGCCAACAGCCGGAACTGCTGGCGGCCCAGCCCAACCGCCGCCGCCGCATCGCCGGCGGCAGCGGCCACACGCCCGCCGATGTGGACAAGGTGTTGGCCGATTTTCAGAAGATGCGGGGCTTCATGCAGCAGATGACCCGCGGCGGCATGCCAGGGGGGATCCCGGGCATGGGCGGCGGCTTCCCGGGCATGGGGGGCTTCCCGGGCATGCCGGGAATGCCAGGCATGGGCGGCCCTGGGGCGCCAGGGGGCCGGGCCGCCGGACCCAAGCGCCAGGCCAAGCCCGAGAAGAAACGCAAGGGCTTCGGCCAGCTCTAGGCCTTTCTTTTCGCCCGGAGCAGAGCCTTCCGCTTTGCCCAGAACTGGGCCGTTTGCCCGGCACGGGGCCCCGTGCCACTTACCCGGAGCTGAACCTTTCGCTTCGCCCAGCCCTGGTGCCTGGCCAGGCCCGGGGCTGCTTCAAGGAATGGGGTGGGTCCACAAGCTATTGTGATGTTTGGCGCGTGGATTCACCGCCGATCAAGCTCGGGCGTTCACCGCGACCAGGCTTCCATTCACCCTCCAGTTAGTAAGGCAAGGCCACGATGATCAAGCTCCGCCTGAAGCGGTTCGGTAAAAAGCGGGAAGCGAGCTTCCGCCTCGTGGCCACCAACAGCACCTCCAGGCGGGATGGTCTGCCCTTGGAGGAGCTTGGTTTCTACAACCCCCGCACCAAGGAAACCCGTCTCGACACCGAGGCAATCCGGTTGCGTCTCAGCCAAGGCGCCCAGCCGACCGATACCGTGCGCTCCTTGCTCGAAAAAGGCGGTCTGGTTGAAAAAACCATCCGTCCGGCCGAAACCGTCGGCAAAGCCAAGCAAGCCCTCGCTCGCGAAGCCGCCGCCAAAGCAGAAGCCGCCGCGGCTGCTGCCGCCAAGGAAGCTGAGCTGGCCGCCGCTAAGGCTGCTGCTGAGGCTGCCGCCGCCGAAGCAGCCGCTGCCGCAGAAGCTGCCGCCGCTGCCGCGGCTGCCCCCACTGAGGACGCACCGGCGGACGCTTGAGAGGACGCCCCATGGCCGGGGCCCCAGCAATCACGAGCTTCACGATCGATCTCCCCGACCAGAGTGCCGCCCTGGCCCTGGCTGGGGAGGCCGAAATTAATTTGCACCGCCTGGAGGCCCTCACCGGCGCTTCAGTTGTGATGCGAGGTCTTGCCTTGTCGCTGCGGGGTCTCCCCCCCCAGCTAGAGCGGGCCGCCGGGGTTGTTGAGTTGCTACGCCCCCTCTGGCAGGAGGGTCAGGCCGTCTCAACCGGCGATCTGCAGACCGTGCTTGCTGCCCTGGACACGGGCCAGGGTGCAGCCCAGCAGCAACTGGGCAAGCAGGTGTTGGTGCGCAGCCAGAGCGGCCGCTTGCTGCGGCCGCGCACCCTCAAACAACAGGCCTATGTCGAGGCGATCGAGAGCCACGACCTCACCTTGGCCCTGGGACCTGCCGGCAGCGGCAAGACCTTTCTGGCGGCGGTTCAGGCCGTAAAAATGCTGCAGGAGCGCAAGGTGGAGCGGCTGATCCTCACCCGCCCGGCGGTGGAAGCAGGCGAACGGCTCGGCTTCCTGCCAGGGGACCTGCAGCAGAAGGTGGATCCCTATCTACGCCCCCTTTACGATGCCTTGCACGCCCTGCTCGGCCAGGAGCGCACCAGCAGCCTGCTCGATCGCAACGTGATCGAAGTTGCACCCCTGGCCTACATGCGCGGCCGCACCTTGAGCGATGCCTTTGTGATCCTCGATGAGGCCCAAAACACCACCCCCACCCAGATGCGCATGGTGCTGACGCGCCTCGGGGAGAACTCCCGCATGGTCGTCACCGGCGACCCCAGCCAGATCGACCTGCCCGCCCATCAGCGCAGTGGCCTGATCGAGGCGGCCCAGGTGCTCGAAGGCGTCGAGGGAGTAGCGATCTGCCGGCTCACCGCCGCCGATGTGGTGCGCCACCCGCTGGTGCAGCGGCTAGTGCAGGCCTATGCCCTGCGCGATCGGGATCGGGATAGCAATTCCAGCGGTCGCCCCTCCCTCCCCCACTCCTAACCAGCCAGACCGCCCCGAAGCGGGACCCAAGCAGCGTGAACCCAACCCAACGGCTTCGCATTCCAATCCAGATCGCCCTTGCCGCACTCGTGGCCTATGCGCTGGGCTTCTGGTTTACCAGCCTTTTCCCCGGCTACCTGCCCAAAATTGGGGCGCTGTGGTCGGCGATCTCCGCGATCGTGGTCACCCAGGTCACCCGGAAGGAGACCAGCTCCTCAGCTTCGCTGAGGGTTCTGGGATCGGCGATCGGGGCGATCACCAGCGCCACGTACCTCACGTTCCTGCCTTTTCACCCGGTTGGGATGGCGCTGGCCATCTTTGCCACGGTGACCATCTGTACCGCGCTCAATGTGCCAAACCATGGCCGTCTAGCCGCGATCACGGTGATCGTCGTGATGGTGACCGCCAGCCTGGATCCGACCTTGAGCCCGGGGCTCAACGCCTTGCTGCGTCTGGCTGAATCCTGCATCGGCACCGGGGTCGCCCTAGGGGCGGTATGCCTCTGGCCGACACCTGCAGCCCAATCCGGCAGCGATGCCTCAAGCACGCAGCCTTAGGAGGAGATCCACACCTTCTGTCGCCCCACTACGGCTGCGAACCCCGTTGAGCACTGGCAGGATGGAACCAGTTCGTCCCATCGGTGGACCATGCCCGCAAGCAGCAATTTCCAGCAGGCCATCCGTGAGGCCCAATCCAGCGCCCTGGTGGGCCCCAATGTGGTCAGCAAGGCCCTTCCCTACGTGGGCGGCGGCATGGTGCTCACGGCCGGCGGAGTCATGGGAGGCCTGACCCTGATGGCCAGCAGCCCGACCCTGTTCATGCCACTCTTCTGGGTGGCCCTGATCGGCAACTTCATCCTCTTCTTTGTCGCCCAGAACGTGGCGATGAAGGGCAATAACAGCGCGGCCCTGCCCTTACTAGCCGCCTACAGCTTGCTCACCGGCTACACCTTGAGCGGCATTGTCGCCATGGCGATCGGCACGGCCGGCATTGGCGCCATCGGCACGGCCGCCCTAGCCACCGGCATCACCTTTGTGATTGCCTCCTTTGTGGGTCGCCGCATGAGCGACAGCGTCGGCCAATCGCTGACTGCAGTCGTGGGCTTGGGCATCGTTGGCCTGCTGATTGCCATGGTTGTGCAGCTGGTCGGCAGCATCTTTGTGCCCGGCTTCGGCATGGGCGGCTTCGGCATGGGCGGCTTCGAGCTGATGATCGCCGGCTTTGGCACAGTCTTGTTTGTGGGCGCCGCCTTCGTGGACTTCTACACGATGCCACGCACCTACAACGACGACCAATACTTGGCCGGCGCCCTTGGGATGTATCTCACCTACATCAACCTGTTTATCTTCATCCTGCGGCTGATCATTGCCCTCAATGGCGGCAGCCGCCGCGACTGACAAGAAGCTCTGGATTGATGCTGAGCTCCTCGGCAACAATTTCTCTCGATTCCTGATAACCAGGACCACCGAATCGCCAATCTTACATTTGGCAATACGATTCAACCAACCCGATTAAACCAAGCGCCCCTCAAAGGGGTGCTTTTTTGTTTGGGCTCAGGCTTCGGCCACCGCCAACACCGCCGCCGCAATTGCGGCGCGCTGCTCGGCGTCATACCCCCAGCGATCGAGGAAGGCCACGTCCTCACCGTTGCCGCTGGTGGCCGCCAGCAGCGACTCCAGGCGCCGCTTCACCTGCTCGGGGTCTAGAAGCCGCACCAGCTCGGTGCAACGGGCCTGGACCCGCTCCGAGCCCGCCTGCATTGCCCCATCGCCAGAGCGCTTGTGCTGCACGGCCATGGCACTGCTCATGGCCAGGTTGCGCACGGACAGGTCCACAACCCCGTCGCCGCCAGCGCGTAACACCAGCGCCACCGAGTCCGGTAGCCGGTCCATCAGGGGGCTATCACCCGCAAGGGACACCACGAAAAAACCACGGGCGCCATCGCGGCTGACCACCAGCTCCGACACCCGATCCGCCAGGACCTCGTCACTGAGTTCGCCCGCCTCCCAAAGCACCAGCCAATGGGCCGTGATCTCCATGGCCTGCTGAAAGCTGGGCTCAAGCGGCAAGGCGCCGGGACTGGCCATGGCAAAGGGGCGGGGAACTGTCAATGTTGAGGTTATGAAGTCATCCCGCGAGACGGCGTTGCCCAGCGGCGACCAGCCCAAGGCCGGTAAGCCCAAGCCCAGCAAGCCCAAGGCCGGTAAGCCCAAGCCCGGCAACCAGAAGGCACCTGCCAAAGCCCCAGGAGCTGCGCCGAAAGGCGAACCGCAAGACGCCGCCAAGCTGGGCGACAACCAGGTCAGGTTACTTAGCCTGGACAGCCTTGGCAGCAGCCCACCAGGCTTCCGCTCTGGCTTTGTGGCCCTGATCGGCCGGCCGAATGTGGGCAAATCGACCCTGCTCAACCAGCTGGTGGGCGAGAAGGTGGCGATCACCTCCCCCGTGGCCCAAACCACCCGCAATCGCCTGCGCGGCATCTTGACCACCCCCACGGCCCAGCTGGTGTTCGTCGACACCCCGGGTATCCACAAACCGCACCACCTGCTCGGCGAACGGCTGGTACAGAGCGCCCGGGGCGCGATCGGCGAAGTGGATGTGGTGGTGCTGCTCGTCGATGGCAGCGAGCTAGCCGGTCGCGGCGATGGCTTCATCGTTGAACTGCTGCGGGGCTGCAAAGTGCCCGTGCATGTGGCCTTGAATAAAGCGGATCTGGTGGCAGAAGGACGGGCCTGGGCCCTGGAGGCCAGCTACCGGGACCTAGTCACATCGGTCTTGGCTGGCAGCAACCGCAGCGAGGAGCCTGGCTCCGGCAATCCAGCTAGCAGGAGCTGGCCACTGCATCCGATCAGCGCCATCAGTGGCGCCGGCACCGAAGAGCTCCTAGCCGCCGTGGCCGCCGACCTGCCCCTGGGGCCCCACCTCTATCCGGCCGATGCGGTGAGTGATCAGCCAGAGCAGCTGCTGCTGGCGGAGCTGATCCGCGAGCAAGTACTCACCCATACCCGCGAAGAGATTCCCCACTCAGTGGCCGTGTCGATCGATCGCATCGTCGAGGACGGGCCGCGCACGGCGATCCTGGCCACCGTGCTGGTGGAGCGCAGCAGCCAAAAGGGCATCCTCATCGGCAAGGGCGGCAGCATGCTCAAGGAGATCGGCAGCGGCGCCCGCCAGCAGATGATCAAACTGATCGATGGACCGGTGTATCTGGAGCTGTTCGTGAAAGTGGTGCCCAACTGGCGCCGCAATCCCGCCCGGCTGGCGGAGCTGGGCTACCGGGGCGATTGAAGCGGCGCAGGTCCAATCGCCGGCAGCTAGAGCCCAGGACCGATTCCAGACCAGACCTCGGCCACAGGCTTGAAAGGGTTTCACGCTCCTTGCAACTGAGAGGATGGCGACATTGCCTTGCCACAGCGGCTGCCTTGACCGACGCAAGCGTGACTAACAACGGGACCCCTGACACCGTCAACGAAGCGACCTTTCCGCCCACCGATCTGGCCGCCTTCCTGCGTTGCTGTGCCGGGGATTGGCTGAGCCTGCGCAGCCGCTTCAGCCTCGAGGCGGCTGCGCCAGTCAACGGAGACAACCCGGCGACCGAGGTCGATGAGAACAGCTGGCATGCCAGTGAGCGGGCGGAGCTAAGCGTGACGCTGCTGGGCGCCAATGGCGATGGCCCCGACGGTCTGGCGTTGCAGGTGAAGGGACAGGCGGGGCTGCAACAGGCCTATTTCCACGCCGATGGCCGCTTCGGCAACCAGCCGGATGCCGCAAAGGGGGTGAGCGGCCAATGGACCCTCTGGCCCGACGGCAGCCTTGATCTGCAGATCCAGCAGGGAGAAAGGCGGCTACGGGAGCGAATCTGGTTCACAAAGCCCAACCTGCGCCTGCGCTCCACCGTGGAGCAGTTAGACGGGGCCAGCCCCGGACGGGCGAGCTTCAGCTCCGAAATCCGCCGGGTTCCCCGGCCTGGGGAACCCTCGCCCGTGGCTGCAGCGCCGGCGCCGCGGACCCCAGCCAGTTGATGGCTCCGATGCGGCTTGATGTGATCAGCCTGGCGCCGGAAGCCTTCGCGCCCCTCCAGGGCCTCGGGGTGATCGGCCGGGCCTTTGGCGCTGGCATTGCCGAGCTGCACAGCCACAATCCCCGCGATTTTGCTCTCGATCGCTACCGCAAGGTGGACGATGAGCCCTACGGGGGCGGCGCCGGCATGGTGCTTAAGCCCGAACCGATCTATGCCGCCTTTGAGGCGATACCGGTTCTGGAGCGGCGGCGGGTGCTGTTAATGAGCCCCCAGGGCCAGGTGCTCAGGCAGGCCGACCTGCAGCGCTGGGCCACGGACTACAACCAGATTGTCTTTCTTTGCGGCCACTACGAGGGCTTTGATGAACGCATCCGCAGCCTGGCCGATGAAGAAGTCTCAATCGGCGATTTTGTGCTAACGGGTGGTGAATTACCGGCCATGGTGATTATCAACGGAGTCGTACGCCTGCTCAAAGGCACGGTGGGCGCCGCCGCCTCCCTGGAAGAAGAAAGCCACAGCAGCCTGTTGCTCGAACATCCCCATTACACCCGCCCGGCCAACTTCCGGGGTCAGGCGGTACCCGAGGTGCTGCGTTCAGGCGACCATGGCGCCATCGCCCGCTGGCGCAGCGAGCAGCAACAGGAACGGACCAGGGAGCGGCGTCCTGACTTGTACGCCCGCTGGTTGGACAAGGATTCTCAGCCAGTCCTTGAGAGGCAATCCCAGACTTAGGCTCAAGAAATGCAGCTGCGCATTGGCAACGGCTACGACATCCACCGCTTGGTGCCCGGCCGGCCCTTGATTCTTGGCGGGGTGCGGTTGGAGCATCCAGGTGGCCTGGGGCTCGATGGCCACAGCGACGCCGATGTGCTCGTGCACGCCTTAATGGATGCCCTGCTCGGGGCCCTGTCCCTAGGCGACATCGGCAAGTATTTCCCCCCCGACGATCCCCGCTGGCGCGGCGCCGACAGCCTGGTCCTGCTGGAGCAGGTGGTGGCCCTTGTGGCGGAGCGGGGCTGGACGATCGTCAATGTCGATTCGGTCGTAGTGGCGGAGCGGCCAAAGCTCAAGCCCCAGATCGAGGCCATGCGCGCCGCGATCGCCGCCCGGCTGGGGGTCGATCCCGACCGGGTGGGGGTGAAGGCCACGACCAACGAGCAGCTGGGTCCGACGGGCCGGGAAGAAGGCATCGCCTGCCACGCCGTCGCCCTTCTGCAGAAGCCATGAGTGTCCAGCCCTGGCCCCGCTGGCGCCAGGGCTGGACTGGTCTGCCTAAGGTTTTAGCCCTTGGGCTGTTGCTGTTGGTGCTGCTCACGGGTCACGCAACGCCTGCTGTGGCCACAACGGCCCTGGCGCCGGCCAAGGCAGAGGCAGAGCTGGCCGCCGAGGCTCCTGTGGTGGAACTGCTGCGCCTAGGTGTGCCCGCCGCCGACTACGGCGCCTGGCTCAAGGCGGAGAAAGGCAGCTGGGAGCCCTGGCTGGCCGAGCAGCCCGGCTTTCTAGAGCGTCAGCTTCTGTGGGATCGCCAACGCCAGGAGGGAACCTTGCTGATCCGCTGGGCCAGTCGCGCCCAGTGGAAAGCGATCTCTGAGGTGGAAGTGGCGCGGGTTCAGGATGAGTTTGAGACCCTGGCACGCCGCTATAGCGGCCAGGCCAGTGGCAACCCCTTCCCCCTGCTGGCAGAGGCCGAACTGGAGCCCCTGGCTGCTTCAACAAGCCAGCCTGCAACTCCTGCGCCAGAGACACAAGCCCTAGCCCGCTGATCCGATGACGTTGTCACCAGTTCCCGGGGACGGGGGCCTTGCTCCCACGATTCGCCTCGACCTGGATCGCCGCCGCCGCTTAGGCATGGTTGAGGCGATCTGGGGCGAACACAAGAGCGCCGAGCAGATCGCCCTGGTGCTGGCCCAGCTCCAGGCTGCTTCAGAACTGGGCCTGGTCACCCGGGTCGATCCGGCCAAGGCCGAAGCCGTGGCTGCCCTAGTGGCTGCCAGCCCGCAACGGCTGGTCGGCAGCCCGCAGCAAACGGCCCTGGCGCTGGTGCACCACCAGCAGGCTCGCTGCCTTACCCGGGGGACTCTGCCCGAAGCCGATGCCCGCCGGGGCCGGGTGGTGGTGCTGGGTGGCGGCAGCAGCGACCTAGCGGTGGCCGCCGAAGCCCAGCTGGCCCTGCGGTGCCATGGCATCGCGTGCGAGCTGGTGCTCGATGTGGGTGTGGCGGGCCTGCAGCGACTGCTGGACCAGCTCGAAAATTTGCGCAGCGCCCGGGTGCTGATTGCCTGCGCCGGCATGGAAGGGGCCCTGCCCACGGTGCTGGCGGGCCTGTTGCCCCAGCCGGTAATCGGCGTACCGGTGAGCGTGGGCTATGGGGTGAGTGCCGGCGGCCAGGCGGCCCTGATGGGCATGCTCGCCAGTTGCGCCCCGGGGCTGAGCGTGGTGAATATCGACAACGGCTACGGCGCCGCGATGGCGGCCCTGCGCATTCTGCAGACCCCAGGCGGTTGAGGCTTGGGGTCTGCATGCAGACGCCCCCGCCGACTCACTCTCCAAGAGCGGCTAGGAGGACGCTGGCCACAGCACAGAGCCAGCCTGGGGACCTAGCCCCGGGGCTGATGGGGCGACAGCCGGCAGAGCTCGTTGGAACGCTCCTCAGTTTCCACGGCCTTTAGGTGCGAGATCAACACATGCAGATCGTTGTCGGCCAGCTCGCCGTTGGCCTGCCATTTCATGACACGCGGATCAGGTCTGGGAAGGGGGTGACCCACGGGAGAACAATCAGATGGACAGGTGTTGGAAACCATACGCAATCAGATTGCCTTTTGAGCCCTACCAACAGACCAATCACCCGAAGAGTTCCTTAAGGTCGCAAATCCGACGAAAAGGTGAAGAGCGTCTGACCTTTGGACGGGCCCTGGCTACCTCAGCTAGCCGCAGCACCGCTGCAGGGCCGCTGCATTGAGCCCATTAGGGCTCAAGCCCACGGGAGAAAACCCGTGGGCTGAAAAGTCAACAAAGGGACCGGTCTTCGGCCTACAGGTGTTGCAGATTTGGATAGGCGGTGAGCAGCTCCTCGGTGCTGAGCACCTCACCGACCCCCTCTGGCTGCCAGATCACCTCCAGGGCCAGCAGGTCAGTGGAAGAGACCGAACCGAGCAACCGCAGGGCTTCGCGCAGGTCTTCGTCGGACTTGAGCGGTTTGAGGTTGAGCCGTGAGCGACTGGCCACCAGCAAGGTCACGGCGATGTAGTCACTGGCGGCATCGGCATTACCCGCCACCCCGGGGCGATCCTCCAGCTTCTGGCCGCCCACGTTGCTGGTCACCTCGCGGCTGAGCTTGCTGCGCTCGGTCATCGAGAGCCGGTTGAAGGTGGATTCGGCGGCCGCAAAGGGCACCTGGCCCACTTCCGTGTTCGCGTAAACCCAGAGATCCGGATGGCGCAACAGGGCCAAGGTGGTGTCTTGCAGCACCCGTTGCAGGCCTGCGTTGGAGCTGGTGTCGGCACTGGCCGCCAGGCCACGCAGGTCGTCCTGCAGATCGCGGGCGCTGGCAAGCAGGCCCACCTGCATCTGGGCGATCGCCACCGGACCATCAGGCCGGTAGGAGGCAATCGGGCCCGCCTCACCAGAGCCGATGGCGCCACCACCGCCGCCGCCACCCCGCAGGGCATTGGCAAGCAGGCCCACGACCGCCATCAGGATCAGGAAGCCGAACAGTCCCCCGCCACCGAAGCCAAAGAAAGGAATCAGGAAGGGAAAGCCGATGCCGCCGCCGCCGCCGCGCGAATAGCCGCCGCCGCCATAACCGCCCCCGTAACTGCCACCGCCGCCGCCATAGCTACGGGGCATGGGCGAAGAGCGGAAACTGCCGCCGCCGATGCGGCCGCCACTGGCGGCCATGGCGGGCTTGGGCACCACCAGCAACACAGCCAGAAGGACCGGCAGCAACAGGCCGCTGCAGAGCCGGCGCCAGAGCAGGGGCGAGCGCAGGCAAAGGCGCTCGCCGGAGGGTTGAGTCGAGCGGGAAAAGGCCAAGACCGGAGACCGGAAGTCCTGGAAATCTAGGAACCACCCCCCACGATGGTGACCACTTCCAGGGCGTCGGCTTGCCGAACCGGCTGCTGCGGCCAATGGCGGCGGGCCAAGATCTCGCCGTTGAACTCCACCACCACCAGCTCGGGCCGGTAGCCAAAATGCTCCAACACGGCCTGCAGGTTTAGGCCGCCCGGGCAGGAGCGCTGCTCGCCATTGAGCCGCAGGCTGATCGGCTCCAGAGCTAGGTCCGTCATGGTTGAGCCACCCTGACCTGGGCCAGGCGCGCCAATAGTGCGGCGCTGGCGGCACCGGGATCGGTGGCCTCGATGATCGCCCGCACCACCGCCACCCGGTTGGCGCCAGCCGAAAGGGCCGCCTCGAGGCTGGTGGCATCAATGCCGCCGATGGCGAAAAAAGGGATCGGGCTTTCAGCGGCGGCCTGGCGCACGTAGTCGAGGCCGACCGGATCGCGGCCCGGTTTGGTGGGGGTGGCGTTCACAGGGCCAACCCCGACGTAGTCACAGCCGTCGGCCACGGCCTGCTGCAGCTGCTCGAGCCGGTGGCTGCTGCGGCCGATCAGGCGATCGGGGCCCAGCAGGCGCCGGGCGATGGCAGGGGGTAGGTCGTCCTGGCCTAGGTGCACCCCATCGGCGTCCACGGCCAGGGCCAGATCAAGGCGGTCGTTGACCAGAAACAGGGCGCCATGGCGGGCGCAGAGCTGGCGCAGGGCCCGGGCTTCGGCCAGCCGCTGCCGGTCGGTGATCGCCGGCCCACCCCCAGCAGGCGCTTCTGGCTTGGCCCGGTATTGGACAAGCCGCACACCCGCCTCCAGGGCTGCTACCACCACCGACTCCAGGTTCGGGGCCGGGCTCGTGACCAGATACAGCTGGCAGTGCTGCAGCAGCTCGCGACGCCAGCCGGGGCCGGCGGCGGCCCGCAACACGTCCACCTCCAAGTCATAGAGGCCGTAGCGGATGGCGGCGGCTTCTACCGCCAAGGGGCCCTCCAGCCCCCGGCCGAATTCCTCCAGCACCCGCAGGGCCTCCTGGACCCGGCCGCAGTTGGCCGCCACCACGGCTGCGGCCCCGTGTCGCTCAGCCTGGGCCCCATGGGCCATGCCCGCAGCAGGATCGGTGGCCGTGTGGCGGGCCAGCTTGTAGCTCGCTTCGTGGCAACGGCCGAGGCGCTGGCGAAAATCCTTGGTGCGGCTCACCAGATCGGGGCGTTCCAAACCAAAACGACACCAGTCTTCAATCACCCGCAGCCCTTCGCGGGCCCGATCGAGGTTGGCGTCAAGCAAGCGCTCGATCGCCCGGTGCTCCAGGGCCGCAGCTGACCCGGGCGGCGGGGCGGCGGACAGGGGTTCGCCAGATTGCCCTTGATCAGGTTGCGCTTGGTCAGATAGGGGTTCGACGGGTCCCGGTTCGGTGCGGAGACTGGGGATCGGGGCAGGGGCCATGGAGATCGATGGGAAGGGGAGCAAACCGTGCTGGGGACAACCAGTTGGGGGCAGGCCACCTGCCTAGGTTGGGCGAGCTTCCCATGCAACGGATCAGCAATGGATCAAGGCGGATCCGAGAGCGCGATGGGACTACTGGTGACGGGAATTCTGGTGCTGGGGGGCATCGCCGTCTTCATCAGCTGGGGTCTCAGTAACGCCTACCTGCCCAACTGAATCGGTCAACCTTCGTCGACCCGAGGGCCTTAACCCGCGGTGGCATCAAGCGAGTGATCAAGGGCGTGTTGGAGGGCGTGGTGTTCGCCTGATCAAGGGGCCAAGCTCGGGGAGCAGAGCCAGCCTCAGGCCGGCCCTGCGGCAGCCTCGAGCAGGGCCTGGGCCCGCTCGGCGTCAGCGGCGATCTGGGCCTTGAGAGCATCGAGATCGACAAAGGTCTGTTGGTGGCGCAGCAGCGCCACCGGCTCCACCTGGAGCTCGGCCCCGACCAGCTCCAGGCTGCGGCCCAGCAGGTGCACCTCCACCGCCGAGGGGGCCAGGGGATCGACCGTGGGCTGGGGGCCCAGGTTCATCACGGCCGCCCAGGGTTCGCCGCCATTGACCCGGGCCCAGGCGGCATACACCCCCTCCTGGGGCAGGAACTTGCGGCCATCCACCTGGAGATTGGCGGTGGGCCAGCCCAACTGGCGCCCCAGCTGGCGTCCCTGCACCACCTGACCACTGAAGCGATAGGGGCGCTCTAGCAGGCGGGCAGCTTCGGCCAGGTTGCCGCTGGCGAGGGCCCGGCGAATGCGGCTGCTGCTGAAGCGCTCAGGCCCATCCCAGAGCATCGGTACAACCGTGACACCAATGCCCAGGCCCTCACCAATCCGAACCAGAGCAGCCGCATCGCCGCTGCGACCGGCGCCAAAGCGGAAGTTTTCGCCAACGGCGATCTGGCCCGCCTGCAGCTGGTCCACCAACACCTGCTGCACGAAGGCCTCCGGGCTGAGCTGGGCGAGGGCCAGGCTGAAGGGCACCAGCACCAGCTGGCCAATGCCTAGGGGCTCCAGCAGGCAGAGTTTTTCCGCCGGCAGATCCAGGCGCAGGCGGCTGTCGCCGTAGAGCACCTCGCGGGGATGGGGCCAGAAGCTCACCACCGTGGCCAGCAACGGCACTCCGGCGGGGCTGCTGCTGCCCGTAACCGCCGCAATCACGCGACGATGGCCGCGATGCAGACCATCAAAGCTGCCGAGGGCTACCGCGGTCGGGCCTTGGGCCCCGTCCGGGGAACGAAGGGGAATCACGCTCTAGCCACCGTCACCCTCGTCAAGTCGATTCTCCCATGGCGGCTTTGGGCCCGGGCCGCCAGGCTGGCGGCAACGGCGCCCTGGCCGAGATTGGTTCGGCCGTGGCAAGTTTGGGCGGCTCGCGGCCTTGCCGCCCCCGCCCCCTCCCGATGGCCGATCGCCTCGACCTCCAGCTCATCTCTGCAGCCCTGCGCCGGGTGGGCTGGGTGCGCTTCTGGATCCAGCTGGTGCTGGCGGTGGTGGTAGTGGGTGTGTTGCTGTTCAGCAACATCGGCGGCCAGTTAGCTGGCCGCAGCGAGCGGGCCCTCGGCCTCGGCCCCGGTCTCTCGATGACGACCCTGGCTTTCCTGGTGCTGCTCTGGAGCCTGTGGCAGAGCTGGCTGGTGGTGCGCTGCGGCCGGGCCATCAACAGCGCCGCCCGGCCCAGCAAGGGCGAAACCGTCAAGCTGGTCAAGCGGGGGCTGCTCGCCGACCTAGTGGGCCTGAGCCTAGCTTCCGTGGGCTACCAGGCGATGGCGGGCAGCCTGTTTGTGCAAGCCTCGATGCAGGTGCCCGGCTTCATCGGCGGCCAGATCGCCATCCAACCGGGCGGACGCCCCAACTTGATGGGCTACCCAATCAGCTCGATTGAGATGCTCTCGGTGCTCAGCAACACCCAGGTGTTGTTCGCCCATCTGATCGGGATAGGGATCAGTCTCTGGTTGCTGCAACGCCTTTATCGGCCTAACGCCAGCTGAGAGGCGAGCTAGATCCCAGGCAGCGTCGGCAGGGCCGCCGGATTGCCGCGCCAGAACAGCTCTGGCTGCAGGGGGGAGAGGGACACGCCCCCTGCAGCCACATGGGCCACGTCCGTGGGCCAGTCGAGCGGGCCCGCCACGGCTGCGTCGATGTCATCGACCACCTCTCCAGCCAGCCAGTAATAGGTGCGGCCGCGGGGATCGGAGCGTTTATCGAACTGGTCGATGTAGCGGCGCACCGCCGTGCGGCACCAGCGCAGGGGCCCCAGCGAGCCCTGGGGCAACGGAGGCACATTGAGGTTGAGCAGCAGGCCCTCGGGCCAGCCCTGGCCATAGGTGTGTTCGGCCACATCCAAGGCCAGGCGGGCCGCCGGTTCAAAGTGGCGCCACTGGAAATCGGCACAGCTCACGGCCAGGGCCGGCAAGCCCTCGATCGTGCCCTCCATCGCCGCTGAAACCGTGCCGGAATAGAGGACATCGGTGCCCAGATTGGGGCCGTGGTTGATGCCCGAAAGCACCAAATCGGGCGGCTCATCCAGCAGGCGAAACAGGGCGAGCTTGACGCAATCGGACGGGGTGCCGCTGCAGGCCCAGGCGGTCACCCCCTCGCCGAACAGTTCATCGGCCCGCTCGGCCCTCAGGGGCGTCTGCAAGGTGAGGCCATGGCCAGTGGCCGAGCGCTCCTGGTCCGGGCAGACCACCGTGACCTTGTGACCACGGCGGGCGGCCTCGGCGGCTAAGGCGCGGATGCCGGCGGCGAACACCCCGTCGTCGTTGCTGATCAGGATCCGCAAAGGGGCCATCGCGGCTCGGCTGGCTCAGGGTTCAGCCAGAACGGTAGGGGGGTGGCTGCTTAAGCTCCAGTTCTGAACGAGACAGCTGCGTGAGCGCCACCCCCAGCCTGCAGGAGCTCACCGGCCAGCTGGAGCAGCTCGAAGCCCAGGCCGCCGATGCGATCGCGGCCGCCAGCAACTCCAGCGAACTGGAAAACCTGCGGGTGGGCCTGCTCGGCAAGAAGGGCCAACTTTCTGCCGTGCTCGGGGCCATGGGCAAGCTGGCAGCCGAAGAGCGGCCGCTGATGGGCCAGCGGGCCAACGTGCTCAAGGAACTGGTGCAGGACTTGCTTAGCCAGCGGCTGGAGGCAGTGAAATCAGCGGCCCTGCTGGAGCGGATCGGCCAGGAATCGCTCGATGTCACGGCCCCAAGCAGCTTCATTCCGCCGGGCCATCGCCACCCGCTGATCAGCACGATTGAAGAAATCGTTGATATTTTTGCCGGCCTCGGTTATCGCGTCGAAGAAGGGCCGGAAATCGAAACCGACCACTACAACTTCACCGCCTTGAACATCCCGCCCCATCACCCGGCGCGGGACATGCAGGACACCTTTTATCTCTCCGGCAACGATCTGCTGCGCACCCACACCTCGCCTGTGCAGATCCGCCATCTTGAAAAAAATCCGCCGCCGGTGCGGATCGTCGCCCCGGGGAGGGTCTATCGGCGCGATGCAGTCGATGCCACCCACTCGCCGGTGTTCCACCAAGTTGAGGTGCTGGCGATTGATGAAGGGCTGGATTTCAGCCACCTGCGCGGCACGGTGACCACCTTCCTGCAACAATTTTTTGGTGATTTACCCGTGCGTTTCCGCGCCAGCTATTTCCCCTTTACCGAGCCCTCCGCCGAGGTGGATGTGCAGTGGCGCGGCCGCTGGCTTGAGGTGATGGGTTGCGGCATGGTCGATCCGGCGGTGTTGGAGGGGCTAGGTCTCGATCCGGAGCGCTGGAGTGGCTTCGCCGCTGGTCTTGGCGTGGAGCGCTTCTGCATGGTGCGCCACGGCGTTGATGACATCCGCCGCCTGTTCACCAGCGACCTGCGCTTCCTCGAGCAATTCTGAGCAGACAGCCTGAGGGGCGGCATTGAGCAGGCAGCCTGAAGGGCCAATTTGAGCGGCCAGGTCGACCGGCCGGCCACTGCGGGCCCTCCCGCCCATAAACTCCCTAAGCCCCCTGCAAACGATCGGTGCCCCGCGTCGGACTGATCGTCAACGACGGCAAAGACCTCGCCCTGCACACCGCCGACGCGATCGAGTCAAGGCTGGCGGGGGCTGGCTACGACGTGCTGCGGGTGAGCAGCGCCGGCGGCATGGTGGGCTTCGCCAACCCGGACCAGCACCTGCGCACCCTCGGCTACGCGGCCTGCGTACCCGCCAGCTTTCGCACCGACCTGGAGCTGGCGGTGGTGCTCGGCGGCGATGGCACGGTGCTGTCGGCGGCCCGCCAAACGGCACCGATCGGCGTACCGATCCTGACAATTAATACCGGCCACCTCGGCTTCCTGGCCGAGGCCTACCTGCCCGAACTGGACCAGGCCCTCGACCAGGTGATTGCCGGCGACTGGACCGTGGAAGAACGCACCATGCTGGTGGTGAGCGTGATGCGGGGCGAGCAGCGGCGCTGGGAGGTGCTTTGCCTCAACGAGATGGCCCTGCACCGGGAACCGCTCACCAGCATGTGCCATTTCGAGATCGCCATCGGCCGCCATGCCCCGGTAGATATCGCCGCCGATGGGGTGATCCTCTCCACCCCCACCGGCTCCACCGCCTACGCCCTTAGCGCCGGGGGGCCGGTGATCACGCCCGATTGTCCGGTGCTGCAGCTCACCCCGATCGCGCCCCATTCCCTGGCGTCGAGAGCCCTGGTGTTCAGTGATCGCGAACCGGTCACGGTGTTTCCGGCCACGCCGGAGCGATTGATGATGGTGGTGGATGGCAGTGCTGGTTGCTATGTGTGGCCGGAAGATCGGGTCTTGATCCGCCGTAGTGACCATGGGGTGCGGTTTGTGCGCCTGGCCAACCATGAGTTTTTCCAGGTGTTGCGCAACAAGCTGGGCTGGGGCCTGCCCCATGTGGCCAAACCCGGCAATGGGCTTGGCTAGTCCTTCTGGCACTGACCAACCCAGCTCCATTCGGCTGAGATCGCTCCTCCTTGACCCCTTCCCCTGCTCCGCAACCGGCCACCAGGCCCCAGGCGCCCTCTGAGTTGTTACTGCTCGGGGCGGCGGCCAGGGCGCTGGCACCCCGGCTAGAGGCCTCCGGCTATGGCTGCCTCCAGGCTGATCACCAAGACCCGAGCAGCTGGGGCCAGCCGGATCTGGTAGTGCTGTCAGCGGAGGCGGCCGGAGCCATCGCCCAGTTACGAGGGCAACTGCCTGCGGTGCCCTTGCTTCTCGATATCGAAAGCGACAGCGTCATGGGCCGCTCAGAGACCCTCAGCAGCGGCGCCCATGACTTCTGGCTGTCCTCGGCCGGGCCGAGCGACCTGTTGATGCGCCTGAGGCTGCATACGAATCTGGTCAAACGGGCCGCAGCCCACAACAATCGCCTACGGCTAGCGGATCTCTCCTTGGTGCCTGGGCGCCAGGAGGCTTGGCGGGGCCAGCGAGCCTTGGCCCTCACCGCCCGGGAATTCGCCCTACTGCAGCTGCTGCTGCAAAAGGCCGGCGCCGTGGTGAGCCGCGAGACGATCCTGCAGGTGGTCTGGCCCGATCAGGACAGTGGCGCCAGCAACATCATCGAGGTGTATGTGCGCTACCTGCGCCAGAAACTGGAGCTCGGCGGAGAACGACGCCTGATCCATACCGTGCGCGGCCTGGGGTATTGCCTAGCGGAAAGCCTGCCCAAGAACTTACCCAAGCCCCCGTTGAAAGCCCGTTGAAAGTCGCGCCAAGCAGTGCCGAACAACGCAGCCAACCCTCTGGATCCAGCTCAAGCGAGCCTTGCGCCCACCCCCTTGCTGGGCGAGCCCCTGCTGGGCTAAGGCTTAATGGCCGGCAGGCCGATCGCCGCAATCCGAGCCAGCCAGTCCACACTCCCCCTGCAAGCTCAGAGTCGCCATGCCCCCCACGCCTGCGCCACCGTCTGGGCCGCCCCAGTCCCTGCCGATCAGCGCCCAATGGTGTCTGGTGAGACAGCAGCAAGCGCCCCTGCAACCAGATCCGCCTTGCATCCTGTTAGAGCAGGCCACCACGCCCCAACAACAGCAATGGGGCCTGATGGGGCGCCCACCCCTGGCACCCCTGCGCGGCATGTGGTTTCCTTTTGAGTCGGCCATTGTCGTTAAGTTCTGGATGCATCGCACGCCAGCCCCCCTAGACATGGTGTTTGTGCGGGAAGGGCGGGTGATCGCGATCGAAGCCAACGCCTCTCCCTGCCTGCGGCTGCCCTGCCCCAGCTATGGCCCCGACGACCGATCTGATGGGGTGGTGGAACTGGGCGCCGGCCAAGCTGCTGCCCTGGGAATCGTGGTGGGGAGTCCGGCCCTAATTCAGGCCAAGACCAAGGGAAGCGCGCTGGTAACGGTTGGGGGCGCGCTTCAACCCTGAGCAGGGAAGCTGGCCAATTCAAACAAAAGCGCAAACCAATTCAAGCTAGGTATTGCAGAATTAGCAAAAAATAAAATGTCCAGAGGTACGGGGCCTTAAGCCATCCAAGGCATGAGCAAGTCTTCGCAAAGCCAGCCCTTAGTCCTCAAGCCTAGTGGCTCAAACAGGCTACGGGGTTGCCATAGATGCAGGCATTGGCGCAAGCCAGCAAGGGCTAAAAGGTGGTTATGTTAGCCTTAAGCCTACGTGCTTGAAAGCGCCCAACTACCGTATTCATGTTTCAGTCGCAAACAATCCTTGAAGAGCTCCTAACAAGACGTCACAGGAGTTTTCTTTCTCAGCAAATAATTTTCTCCTATCAAATACTAATTGACATCCTCTACAAAGTCTGGGGGAGCAATACGGAGGATTACGGAAGAGCCATTCAGATTGCCACTGGCAGGCGGGGAGATTTAGGGCGCTCAGCCCAACTCTTTGAGGGCATCTTTATCGATGAACCGATCGAGATAGAAAAACTGGAAGAATCGCTCAAGTCAGTCAAAATCGTTGAGTGTATTCCTGGCGACCAAAAGCGACCAAGCCCAAACTTTGGCCGCTCCAATTCACTCATTTCAAGCATCAATTTCTTTGCGGAAAAAAAAGATGAGCAATTCATCCTCGAACGCATTGGCATTTCCAAACAAAAGCTGTTGGGCATTGCTCGCTGCATGTGGGAAATCCGAGCCTGCGCCTTCTTCCTGCGCACGGCCAGAAACGACGACGAACATCTTGACATTCAAGATTTCTCGGTAGCGACAGCAATTGCAGCCACAGGTTGCGCCGTACGCGTCTCTGACTGCATGCAAACAATTGCATGGTCGTTGCAAGGGTACTCGCCAAGTTTCAACGCGATGCTTGCCATTCCCAATGACGACTGTTCCCAGTCTCTCAATGCAATCATGAACCAGATGTTCAGCATTGAGACCGCTACTGACGACGTGGGCACCCCTCCCAAGCCCCCTACTGATCAGGCAGCCTCAATGGCAACTCTCAGTAGCATGATGACAGGCAATCATGGAGAGCCTTCAGATGTATTGCCAGTATTACTAGAATTGCTGCGCGGAATCAATGAGAATAAGCGGCAATTTTTCTCCGTAACCCAATCACTCGAACGCATTGAAGGACAAGGTGCGCGCATCGAGAATTGCTTCATCCGCCAAGCGGCACCCGATGGCAACAGCAACAGTCTCACAAATGCAATAACGACTTCAGCCTTATTGGCAACTGATGCCAGCTCGTTAAAAACAATCCCAGATCGACTGAGCAAACGCGAAGCCGAACAAGCTCTTCTCGAATTGAGAAGTTATATTCTTTTCAAAATGAGAATTAGCTATCCGGACTTCGAACCCTATCACTGCATTACTCAACGCACCGCTATTCTGCAGGCCCTGCATGCAAGATCGTCCTCCATTGAAGAATATATCAGCGTGCCAGTGATAAAACGCATCATCGCCATGAACGACAATGGCGGCGAACTGGTTGATCAGCAACTTGAGGATTGGGGTGATCGAATTTCCAGCATTCTTTCAGCAATTGACTATGCAAAAGCCAATGACGAATACGATGTTAACGAGACAAGCTGAATGCGAGGGTCTCCCCTAGGTGAGCATGAAGGCTCCCCGTCGTAGAGCATGGTCCCCTGAGATCTCTCCCATCAAAGTTGGGTAAATAATAGGTAGCACAGATGCTCGCTTAGGCGCCATGGATGCGGCCGATCTGCCGTAGTTCCATCGCCGAGATCATTGCCGTAGCCAACGTGACAACGCGCCAGGCGGCACAGGCCCCAGGCTGATTCCCCATTGAGGCTCATTGGATGTTAAGCCGGCTGAGCTCCGTACTGGGACGCGGTCAGCGTCACGCCCGCACCTATCGCCTAATCGATGGCTTTTGGCGGCCCCATCCCGAACTGGATGGCTCCTATGCGTCCCTAGAAGAGGCGATACAGGACGCCGTTGTCTGGCTGGAGGGCCTAGGGGCTGGTGCGAGCAGCTGCTCGATCGGCCTGGAGGTCAGCACCCCAAGCGGCGACTGGCGCACGATTCGCCAACCGGATCTGTTGCTTTGTCCGCTTCCCTGGTGAGGCAGGCGCCGCGCCCGTCTCCCAGGCTGGCAGGCTCGAGGCGCAAGCACGGCCGCTTTCACCCGGGCCACAAGGGCCTGATCACAAGCCCGCCTGCCATTAGCACCAGCAGCCATAATGACGAATAAAAACTAAGCGCAAAACCTAGTGATCGAGCGGCGGCCCCCTTGCCATAGCCCCAGCTGAAGCAGAGTCTACCTAGCAGGCAAAGTGCTGCCGCCATGGGGACTGCAGCAAAAGAGGAAGGAGGCATCAAAACAATCCACAGCAGGTGCACAAGCACGGCCAAGCTGATCTGCTCGAGATTGTTCTGTAACAGCGCCTGCAGGATTCGGGCTCGCTGCGATGCAACGCTGAGGCCACTACCACCGAGATCCACCGCAGAAACAAAACGCTGCCGAGCCAACAAAACCGATGGAGCCCGCCAGCCAAAGAGCTAAGCCCAGATCAGCAGCCAGGCCAAGCGTCAACCGCTGGGCCAAGGGAGCCTGATCCGCCAGCCCAAACGGGTTAGCGCGAATTGCCCAGGCCAGACTCGAAAAAATGGCCGCAGCACCGGTGGCCATGCCGCGCAGGACGCCCGACTGGTGCTGACTCCAGGCCATCGCTGCTCCGCCATAGGCTGATGGTGAGGGTAGGGGCAGGGGAGTGGCCTATCGCGCGGGCAGATACGAGGTTGAACTGTTCCTGGCTGCTGCAAGGTTATTTTGACAGGAACTGGTCCTGCGGTCGCTGCCAACACTCACAATGGCGTGGTTGCCTAGGCGATCACCTTGCTCTTTTCCCCCGCCTGCGAGCGCAACCAGCAGCCCATCAGGGAGTTGTTGCGCCAGTGGCTACCTCCAGGGGCCAGAGTGTTGGAAATTGGCTCCGGCAGCGGCCAACACGCCATTTTCTTCGCTAAGGCGTTGGCGGGGTTGGATTGGCAGCCGAGCGAGCGGCGCGAAGCCCTCAACGACCTAGCGGAACGGATTGCTCTGGAGGGTCGCTCTGGCCTAGCCGTGGCAGCCCGGGTGGCCGAACCCTTCGAACTGGATGTCGATCAGGCAGAACACTGGCCCTCAAACGATTTTGACGCGCTGTTTAGCGCCAACACCTGCCACATCATGGCAGCTGGATCGGTGGCAAACCTGATTGCTGGGGCCGCCAAGGGCTTAAAACCCGGAGGGTTGCTGCTGCTCTACGGGCCCTTCCGAGACGAAGGAATCCCCATGGCCGCCAGTAACGCCGCTTTCGATGCCCACCTGCGCAGCCTTGATCCGGGCATGGGTCTGCGCGATGCCCAGGAGATCGGCCGCTGGGCCCAGGAGCAGGGCTTCACCGCCATGGCCGATCAACCGATGCCAGCCCAAAACCGCTGTTTGATCTTTCGACTGGCCTGACGAGAGAGCTCTGCCGCTCAGGTGAGCTCAAACAGCAGCAAGTCAGCTCCCTCAAGAGTGGCCGTCAGGCCGCTGAGCTGGCCGGCCGAAAAACCCAGGCCGTCGCCCTGAACCAGGCAGCCGAGGGAGCCGAAGGCGCCCGTCGCCCCAGGGTCAACCCTCACCAGGAGGCCGCCAGCAATCACCTGGATCCAGCCCGAGGTTGCTGGTGCCAGCGGCAGATCAAGGCTGCCACCGGACCCAGGACAAGCGCGCCAAAGACGGATCGGCCGCTGGATCGCCATGGCCCCACCTAGACGTTTGGGGTCAATTAGGGCCGTCCACCCCTCGCCAAGGGGAAAGGCCTGCTGGTCATAGCTGGGGGGGATACCCTGGCTGCTGGGTTCAATCCAGATCTGCAACAGACGGCAGGGAGCCTGGCCGCCATTGATCTCACTGTGGACAATGCCGGTGCCAGCACTCATCCGTTGCACTTCACCAGCGCGCAGGGTGGCGCGGTGGCCCATTGAATCCTGGTGATTCAATTCACCCTCCACCATCACAGTGATGATCTCCATGTCCCGGTGGGGATGCATGCCAAACCCCTGGCCGGCCCCAATCCGGTCATCATTGATCACCAACAGCGGCCCAAAACCACGCCATTGGGGATCAAAGTGGCCGGCAAAACTGAAACTATGCCAACTATCGAGCCAGCCTGACTGGCTATGAAAACGCTCAGCGTCTGGCCGATACACTAGGCCCGGCAAGGAAAACTGATCAACAGCAGGATCAAGCTGGAAATCTTTCATCAGCGCAGCAAGACCCGATCGGGCGACGCCTTCAGCATGGATCAGGCTCGCAGTCCTGGCAAGCCGATCGCCCTGGCCTCCAGGCAAGGGCGGCAAACGCAGACTGCTGAGCCGAGACAAGCCCACCAGCAGGGCCGAAACAGCAAGGCAGGCCTGCATGCCGCCATGGAGAAACACCCAACCGGAGAGCAAGGTTCCAAGCAGGCGGCCGCCAGCATTGGCCATGTAATAAAAACCGACGTTGAGGCCCACTGAGTCGGCATCAGTATAGGCGAGGATCAAATAGCTATGAATCGATGAATTCATCGCAAACACCATGGCAAAGACAGCCAATCAAGCCACGATGACCAGGCCGGGATGGACCAGCTGACGCGCTAAAGCAACCGCCAGCAGGGCCGGGATAGCGGTGAGCAAGGCGCTCCAGAACTGCACAGCAGAAGGGCCTGGTGGGCCACCCCGCCCCCAGCAGCGGCGGAAGGTCGGGGCGCAAGGTGGGGGCGCAAGCTTGCACGAAACCGTAGCCAATCACCCAAAGGCCCATAAAGCCGCCCACCTCCGAGAATCGCCAACCCAAGGTGGCCTCCAAAAAAACTGGCAAGGCAACCACAAACCAGACATCGCGAGCGCCGAACAAAAAGAAACGTGCCACAGAAAAGCGATGGACCGCTTCGCTCTTACAAAACAAATCGCTGAAGGCTGGTTTTTGCCCCATCTTGCCGATGTCGCCTGGCAAGAAGAGAGTGGCCAGCAGGGCCGCCAGAATGGCCACTGATCCCCCAAACCTAACGGTGGCTAGCAACAAGCCACCTGCAAAAAACCCACATCCTTCAAGGCATTCTTAGAGCCAGTCAAGACGGCGACCCATTGGAAAAGCTGGTGCTCGCCGTCGGCATCCTGCCCGCTAGGGAAAGGGGCGTGGGGAGAGGCCACCACGGTTTTAATTGCACTTTTGGCGCTCATCTTGCTGAGATCCTTGGCGATGCCACTGATCGCCTATACCACCATCACATAGATCACCGAAACAAATTTGGGCCAACTGGCAGACACGGGAATCAGCGAAAGCAGGGCAAAAATCTGTTGGGCTCAGCCAGCCCATAGTGTGAAGCGCAGACCAAAACGGGCTCCAAGCCAGCCCCAGCAAAGGTTAGTGAGGATGCCGAAGACCTCATAAAATAGAAAAAGGCCGGCAATATCCAAGGTGGAATAGCCCAGCTGGTGAAAATGGAACAACACCAACATGCGCAGGGCCCCATCGCTGAGGGTGAAGGTCCAGTAGGCCTCTGTAACAACCCCGTACTGCTGCAGGGCAGACAGGCTGCCACTGCCATTCAGGCGTGTCATGGCTGCTCCAGGGCGACCACATGCCAAACCAGTTCGGCCAGGCGGCAGCTGTAACCCCACTCGTTGTCATACCAGGCGTAGAGCTTAAGCTGGGTACCATTCACCTCCAGGGTGGAGAGCGCATCAACAATGGCGCTGCGCGAATCATTAATGAAATCAACAGACACTAAAGGACGGGTCTCATAGCCAAGAATGCCGCTCAACTCACCTAGTGAGGCCCGCTCAAAAGCGCCATTCACTTCCGCCACATCGACGCTGCACTCAAGCTCAAAAACCGCATCGGTGAGGGAGGCATTGAGCAAGGGCACCCGCACGGCATGGCCATTGAGCTTGCCCTGGAGTTCTGGAAAAATAAGACCAATTGCCTTGGCCGACCCCGTGGTCGTAGGGATCAGACTCTGGGATGCGGAGCGGCAACGGCGCAAATCGCTGTTAAAAGAATCAACCAGCACCTGGGTGTTAGTGACATCGTGGAGGGTGGTGATCGATCCATGGCGAATGCCAAAGGCTTCGTGCACCACCTTCACCAGCGGAGCCAGGCAATTGGTGGTGCAGGAGGCCGCTGTGACTAGGCGATGCCGGCTGGGGTCATAGAGCTGATGGTTGATACCAAAGACCAGGTTGAGTGCCTCAGCGCCGGCAATCTCACCCTTGACCGGACAGGCCACAATGACCCGTTTGAGGCCAACCTGGCCGAAATAAGGCTGGAGGGCTGACGGGGTTTTGAACTTGCCGCTGCATTCGAGCACCATCTCCACGCCGGCCTGCGTCCAGGGAACGTCGACCGGCTCAGACTCCTGGCTGTAGCCGAGGGAGTGGGATCCAACCACCAAGGTTTTGCCATGGCCATGACAATCCTGGTCCCAACGGCCATGGACCGAATCGAACTGCAGCAGGTGGGCGGCCGTGGCCGCGTCGCCGCCACTGTCATTGATCTGAACGATGGTGAGACCCGGCCGGCCCCAAAGGGCGCGCAAGACTAGGCGGCCGATGCGGCAAAAACCATTGATGCCGATCTTTATCACCACAGACGGCCGTGAGCGCGAGATCCATCAACTATATTCAATAGGTCAGGTGTTCCGGAGTGCATGAGCGTTAGCGCTGCATCCCAGATCGACAGCCACCAAGCCCGCGCCTTGCTGAAGGCCCTGGCCGATCCTCCGCGCCTGCAGGTGATTGAATCCCTCGCGGCGGGTGAGCGCTGCGTCTGCGATCTGGCCGGCGAACTGGATCTAGGCCATACAAAATTGTCGTTCCATCTCAAGGTGTTGAAGCAAGCTGGCCTCCTGGCCGATCGCCAGGACGGCCGCTGGATCTATTACCGCCTCCAGGGCGAGGCCCTCGAAGCCCTGGCCCTCTGGCTGGGCGAACTTAGCGCCAGCTGCCGCAAGCCAGCCGCCCTTTGCCTGTGATCCCCATGGGGCCACAGCCGCCATCGAGCTTCCAGTCCCGATCCCCCTCGAGGCCCGATCACGGTCCTCACTTCGCCCAGGGAACCAAGCCTGGATCGGGCCAAGGTCCCGGCAAGCCAAACGCTAGGGATCTAGCCAGAGCTCCCGCCGCAGCCACCAGCGCTGAATGGGCTAGCGACACGGTGATCAGCAAGCTCTCGCCGCTGGATCGCTGGTTACCGGTGTGGATTGTCTTGGCGATAGCCGCTGGGCTGCTGCTCAGCCACTGGTTTCCATCAATTCAGGCCAGCCTCGATGCGATCAAGCTGGGCCAGACATCCCTAACGATCGCCCTGGGATTGCTGCTGATTTATCCCATACTAGCCAAGGTGCGCTACGGGGAGCTAGGGCATGTGATGCGGGATCGACGCTTACTTGGCCTAGGAGTTTGTTGCCAATAGAGAAGCAGCCTGCCTGAGACGGCGTACGGCAGCACTGAGCAGGACCGCTGCGGCTCTGTTCTGCTGCCCTAGGAGTTTGTTGCCAATAGAGAAGCAGTCTGCCTGAGACGGCGTACGGCAGCACTGAGCAGGACCGCTGCGGCTCTGTTCTGCTGCCCTAGGTGCCCATTGAGACGAGCCTCAGACAGCCCTGGCCACTCTGACCACGGCCACTGC
>CAMAPJ010000015.1 GCA_945860085.1 Synechococcus sp. UW140
CCTCTCCTTCTCCTTTCAGGCTGCGGGTGCCTTTCGGTTCCGCCTTTTGAACCTACAGCATCGGCGGCTCTCGCCTCCCTCAGCTTTCGATCCGATCGCTTCCCAGCCTCTCGGCCATTCAGCAATCCTGCTAACAGCAGCCTCAGGGGGTGAACCCCGTTGCTCCTGCGCAGTCTAAAACCATACCACATGAACCCCTGAACCGCCACTCCCCCTCAGGGCAGGGGCGGTTCAGGCTTTTGGATGAAGCCCTCTAGGGCGCAGTCGGGGGCGACGAGCGCCTCGCCCCAAGGCAGGAAACGGGCCAGGGTGGCCTCGTTACGGGCCGTCAGCACCGGGTAATCGGTGGCGCTCAGGTTGGCCCCCGGCTCGATCAGGGCCGGATCGCGCACCAACCAGCGCAGCGGACAGCCCAACTCACTGAGGAACAACCAGGCTGCAGCCAGATCCCAGATTTTCGGAGTCGCCTCTAGGGCCGCCACGGTCTGGCCCATGGCGACGCTCACTAGATTGAGGCTGGCGACCCCCAGCAGCCGGATTTTGCCAGGAAAGCGCCGTTGGGGCAGCTTCTGCAGCACCCCGATCGAGCGGCTGCAAAGCGAGGCGCAGCCCGCCACCTGGTTTCGGGCCGAGGGCTGGGCAATCGGTTTGCCATTGCGCCAGGCTCCCTGGCCCCGGATCGCCACTAACCGTTGGCGCAGGGGGGGGACATCGAGCACGGCAAGCACCGGGACGCCTTGGTCGAAGCGGGCGATCGAAATAGCCCAGAAGGGGATGCCCGCCGCGAAATTGGTGGTGCCATCGAGGGGATCGACAACCCAGTAAGCGGAGCTGGCCGGTACGGACTGGTCCCCCTCCTCGCTGAGCACCCCTTCGCCTGGGAAAATCTCTGCCAATCCAGCCACCAAGGTGGCGTCGCTCCAGCGATCACAGGCGGTGATTAGGCTGCCGTCGGCTTTGGCCTCCGAATCCAGCTGGCCGAAATCAAGCCGTTGGCGCTCGGCCACCCGATCGATTAAGGCGTTCAGCCGCTCAAGGGCTAGATCCTGAGACAACAACGGCGAGGCTCGAGAAGGGGAACAGGGACGCGGAACCAGCGGGCGCCGAACTGAGGCAAAGGGTTAGGGGCATCCCTGGGGAAGGAGAACCCCTGATTGACTCAGGCTTGGCCTGAGCGGCGCAGGGTGGCCTGGCAGGCGGGCTGGAGTGGCTCAGGGGGCACGGGCACATTGATACCCGAATCCGGTTTCACCGCCGGCAGTTTTGGTGGCTGGCAAACGGCCACCTGGTCGAGGCCGGTGCGGCGGCGCAGTTCCGCCAGGCTGGTGTTGTAGTTGGCCAGGGCCGTGGCGTAGGCGACTTCCGCCTGGGTGAGGTCCCGCTGGGTATCCACCACCTCCCGCTGGGTGGTGACGCCGGCCTGGTAGCGCAGGCGGGCCAGGCGCAGGGACTCCCGGGCTGAAATCACCTCGCGGGAGGTGGTCTGGATGTCGCGGTTGTGCTGCCTCAGCTGATAGAAGCTCTGCTCCACCTGGAAGCGGATCGTGTTGCGCTGATCAGCGAATTTGAAGGCATTCTCAGCCGCCTTTTGCTTGTATTGGCGCGACTGGGCTAGGGCCTTACCACCATCAAAAATGGCCCAAGAGAAATTCAGCCCAATGGTGTTGTTAATATCATATTGATAGGAACCGGCCCCTGACGCCGTTGAGATCGAGGAGGAAGGGGAATTATATGTAACCCCGCCAGAATAGCGCTGGGCGCTGAAGTTATCGAAGATATTCAGGAATGGCTGGACAGCACCACGGGCCGCATTGGCATTGCTGTTCGCCACGGAGATATCGAGGATCGAATTATCCAGCTCTTCGCGGAAGGCATAGGCCGCCACGATGCTCTCCTGCAGAGAGGGTGTCCAGATCCCCAGTACACGCAGGGGTTCCTTAGCTGTCGGCGTGATGGTTTGGGGCAGATCCAGCAGCCGGGCCAAGCTGCGGCGGGCAATGCTCTGACTGGCAATCGAGTTGGTCAGCAACTGTTCATCGCGGCCCAGCTGGGTTTCCGCTTGCAGCACTTCCAGCTTGGTCGCAACCCCCGCCTGGAAGCGGGCCCTGGCATCACGCAAGCTCACTAGAGAGGCCCTTACCGACTCCTGGCCAATACGGACCTGGTCATCGGCGAGCTGCAACTGGAAGTAGGCCTGGGCCGCCTGGAGCCTCAGCTCCCGCAGGGCGATCAGATACTGGTTTTTAGCCTGCTCGAATTGATCACGGGCTGCCGCAATCTGGGGCACCCGTTGGGGATTAATCAGCGCCCAGTTGATGCTGGCACCACCCTTGGCCCCCTGCAACTTGGTGGTATTGAGACCACTGTAGGAATTATTGAATGAGCCATCCGGTAAACTATTGTACGACTCACCATTGAAAAGGCCGGGAAAACTGGAGGCCGTCAGGCTCAAGGTTGGATACCAAGAGGAAATCTGAGCCCGTAGGTTGGATTTGGCCTCATCCACCTGGGTGGCAATCGCCTTGAGGTTGGGATTGTTCACCTCGGCGAGGTTTTCAACTTCGCCCAGGCCCAAGGGCCGCAGGGCCCGGATACTGACCTGATCGGCCGACGTGGGCAAGGCCAGGCTGGCCGGGGAAGACAGCCTCAGCAAGTCAGGCTCGAGTTTGGTGGCGGCCGGCGCCAGCACCTTGGGGTTGGATTTGGGTCGGGTTCCTTTGACCTGGGGTGCCAGGGGCAAGGCCTGGGGGGCTGGATCGAGGCTGGCCGTGGCCGACAGGGGCGCTGCCCCAGTGGTGCCAGCGTTTACGCCGCCTGGCGCAGCCAGGCCGGGCACAGCAGCCAGGGGAAGCAATCCGGCGCCTGCCAAGGCCAACCAGGAAGTTAAGCGAGATCCCACCAGAGCCTTACCCAAGACGAAGCTTGCGCAGAGCCTAGGTAATAACCGCTTGGGGCACCAGGCAGCCGGCCACGACGTCATCTGCCCCCTGCACCAGCCGCAGCGGCACCGGCAAGGCCTGCCTCACCATCTCAAGCGTCAGATCATCAAGAAAAACCGGTTCTCCCTGGCGTAACACCACAGCCGGCAACAGCAATTCCGCGCCAAGGTCCTTCCCCGCCAGGCCATCGAGCAGGTCCTGGCCCGTGAGCAGGCCGGTCACCACCTGGTCCTGGCCCCAGTAGGGGCTGGGCAGGCCATGCAGCAGCACCTCCAGACCGGCCACCCGATTGAGCCGCTCCACCGCCGGCTGCAGGGCCTCTGCCACCAGCTGACCCACCACCCAACTGACCCGCCGGGGCTGATCGAGGGCCGTCGGCAGCTCCGCCGTGGCCTGCTCCATCGCCTCTAGGAAGGCGCGAATACTGCCCACGCCATTTTCCTGCTGGGGCAGGTGTTCGTAGCTGGCCCGCGGCGGCAGGGGCAGTCCTGCCATCAAATACCACTCATCCGAAAGCCAGGCAAACCGGCTGCCAAGTTCGCCGTGGAACTGCCGTTGCAGGGGTTCTACCTGGGCGATCACCCGGCGGGCGCAGGCCCGATCCACCGGCACCAGCCCATCACCGGGCGGGCGAAACCGGGTCAGGCCCACCGGAACCACCGCCGCCGACAGCACGGCTGGCCAGTCGCCGCCGCCAAAGCCGGCCAGATCGCGGAGGGTGCGCTCCAGGGCCGGGCCATCATTGAGGCCGGGGCAGACCACCACCTGGGCGTGGATCTGCAACTGGCGCTCGGCGAACCAGGCGAGCTGCTCAAGCAGCAAGCCGGCCCGGGGATTGACCAGCAGCTGACTGCGCAGCTCGGGGTCGGTGGCATGCACGGACACGAACAGGGGCGAGAGCCGCTGCTCTTCGATCCGCTGCCAGTCGGCCGGCAAGAGGTTGGTGAGAGTGAGGTAGGAGCCGTAAAGAAAACTAAGCCGGTAGTCGTCGTCCTTGAGGTAGAGGCTGCGGCGATGGCCCGGCGGTTGCTGGTCGATGAAGCAGAAGGCGCAGTGGTTGTTGCACTGACGCAAGCCATCGAACAGGGCCTCGCTGAAGCCCAGGCCCAGGCCCTCATCGGCCTCCTTTTCCAGCTGAACTTCATGCCGGGTTCCGTCCGGATCCTCCACTTCCAGGCTGAGCTCCTCCACCCCGACCAGCCATTGGAGGTCGATCAGGTCCCTGGGCCGCACCCCATTGATGCTGAGCAACCTGTCTCCCGGCTGGAAGCCCAGCTCCTCGCCGATGGAGCCGGGCTCCACGGTCTCGACCACGGCGGGCTGGGGCAGGCGCGCCTCACCAGATTGATCGGCCAGGCTCACACCCGCCGAGGGCTCCTTCCACACGGACCGACCCACCACACAGAGCGAGGCTTCAGTCTGCGTTGTTAGGGGGTAGGGGGTAGGGGGTAGGGGGAGAGATTGAGTCAGGGCCAGCCCGGGATTCAAGCTGGATCAGGCTGAATCGAATCTGGACTCAGTTAGCAGCGGCGCCGAGCCGGCCGGCGAACAGGAGCAGGGACAGGCCAAACAGGAGGCGGTAGCCGACAAACCACCAGGTGCTGTTGCTTTGCAGGAAGCGCAGCAACCAGGCGATCGCCAGCCAGGACACCAGCGCCGCCGTGACGATGCCCACCAGCAGGGGGATCGCCCCGCCGGCAATCGGCTCCGCAAAGGCCGATTTCAGTTTAAACAGCCCCGCCAAGGTGATGGAAGGGATCCCAAGCAGGAACGAAAAACGGGCGGCATCGGCGCGGCGCCAGCCTTCAAACAGGGAGGCAGTGAGGGTGCTGCCGGAGCGGGAAACGCCGGGGACCACGGCCAGGGCCTGGGCCAGGCCCACCAACAGGCCATCGCGCACCTGAACGTCGCCCAGAACACGTCGGCGCCGGCCCAGTTGTTCGGCCAGGCCCAACAGGATCGCCATCCCGATCGACACCGCCCCAATCGAATGGAGGCTGCGCAGGGGGGAGTTATCGAAATCGGGCACGAACAGCTCCACGGCCAGGCCAGCCACCACGATTGGCAGGGTGCCCAGGGCGACCGCAACGCCCAGGCGGGCCGGCGGCGTCTGCCAGTCGCCCTGGCGGAGCGCCTGGGCCATGCCCCTGAACACCTCGATGAGGTCTCGGCGGAAAAAGGCAATCACGGCGACGATGCTGCCGAGCTGGATCACGGCCGTGACCGCCACCCCGGGATCGCCCCAGCCCAACACCACGGGCACCACCTTGAGATGGGCCGTACTGCTGATCGGCAGAAATTCGGTGAGCCCCTGGACCACCCCCAGCACCAGGTAGTGCCAGCAGGCCTCCCATAACCCCAGAGCTGGAACGGCTTCCGCGGGGGCCATGGATGCAAAGGCGAAGACTGTGGGGGCGACCCTATGGCGGCAAGGGGCCAGCGGCCAGCCCGCCGGGGCCGTCACGTCCCTTAAGGTTGAATACCTTTCTTCACAACCGGGTGATTGGGGTGCCGCCCAGCCTTCTCCGCCAACCCCTGGGTGCCGCCCTGGCTCACTCCCCCTTGCCAACGCTTGAGAGCGTCATCCCCGAGACAAGGCCGCCCCAAGAGCGGCTGGGCGACTGGGCCCTGGATGAACGGCCCTCCGAGCCGCAGCCAGTGGCTGGCTGGCTTGTCCAGACGGCCATCAGCGGCCAGCTCGATCAGTTGGCCGCGGCCGGAGCCCTGCTGGTGGCCCTGCCGGTGTTCCTGCAGGCCCCCTGGGTGCGGCTCGCCCCCTTTAGCGCCGCTGTTTTCACCTTGCCCCTGCTCTTACTTGGGGTGGTTCTCGAGCAACGGCGCCAGCAGAGCTGGTCCACGGCCGGCGCCCTGCTGGTCGGCTTCAGTGGCAGCTGGCTGGGCGGCTGCTTGTTCTGGGGCTGGTTCCGACTCCATCCCCTCTGGCACCTGCCGATCGAGGCCTTTGCCCTGCCCCTAGCCCTGGCGGGCCTCAAGGGCCGCTGGCGCCTTGCCGCCAGTTTCTACCTGGCCTCACTCCTAGGCACGGCCTGCACCGATGGTGTGATGGCGATCACGGGCGTGATGGGCCACTGGCGCGAGGTGCTGCTGGCCCCCCTAGATCAGGCCGCAGCCCTGCTGCACCAGGCCGCCCTCGGGGTATTGCAGCCCCTACCCCTCTCGATCGTTGGCCTGGCGGCCTGCGGGCTGATCGGCCTGTGCCGCCATTACTGGCACCACCCCGATCCCGCCTGGCGCCTGGCCGCCTCGGCCCTGGCCACCACTCTCTGCGTCGATGGCCTGTTCCTGGCGGCGGCCCTGGGGGCTCCCCGGCTCAGCGGCCTGATCTGACGGTCGCTTGCCAAGGCCGGATCTGAAGAACTGCAAAAACCTGGGGCCTGGGCGGCTCGCTGGCAGGCTCTTGGCTGTAGGTTCCGGGAGCTGGCTTTAGCAGCGTGTGGTTTCTCATCAGACGGAGTTTTCGATGAAACGCCTGGTTTCATGGCTCATGAGTGGCGTGCTCCTTGCCGGCTTGGTGCTGGGCCTGGTGATGGCGCCTAGTGCCCAAGCGGCAGAACTTCGCAACCTTGTCGACGACAAGATTGCCGAGAGCGGCGGCAAAATCGACCTCAACAACTGCTCGGTGCGTCGCTTTCAGATCTATCCCGGCATGTATCCGACCCTGGCCGGCAAGATCGTCCTGGGGGGCCCTTACAACAGCGTGGATGACGTGCTCAAGCTGGATCTGAGCGAGCGCCAGAAGGAGCTGTTTGAGAAATACAAGTCCAATTTCACAGTCACCCCGCCTTCGATTGCCCTGAACGAAGGCTTTGATCGCATCAATGACGGCGTTTACCGCTGAGGCTTAAGCTGCCCCAATGGTGCAAGCCGTCGGGCCCTCCCGGCGGCTTTTTTTATTGCCTCGTGGCACTTGATGGCTGAGCCTCCGGTCGATGCCCCCCTGGGATCCAGCTGGGATGTGATTGTGGTTGGAGGTGGGGCGGCCGGCTTGATGGCCTGCCTGGAACTGCCCCAGGGCCTGAAAATTCTGTTGCTGAGCAAGGAACGGGCGCCCCGCTCCGCCAGCCGCTGGGCCCAGGGCGGCATTGCAGCTGTGACCCGGCCCGAGGACAGCTTTGCGAGCCACATTGAGGACACCCTCAAGGCCGGAGCGGGTCTCTGCGATCCCGCCGCCGTGGCCCTACTGGTGCACCAGGCGCCGGACTGTGTGGAGCGGCTGTTGCAACTGGGCATGGCCTTTGATCGCAACGGCAGCGACCTCAGCACCACCCTGGAGGCGGCCCACAGCCATCGGCGTGTGCTGCACGCCCAGGACCGCACCGGCGGGGCCCTGGTGGATGCCCTGGAACGGGAGGTTCTGCGTCGCCCTGGCCTGGAGCGGCGCCTGGCCAGCACGGCCCTACAGCTCTGGCTGGAGGGCGCCCGCTGCTGCGGCCTGCAGGTACTCGACCAGGGCCAGGTGCGCTGGCTGGCAGCCCGGGCCGTGGTGCTGGCCACAGGCGGCGGCGGCCACCTGTTTGCCAACACCACCAATCCGGCCCAGGCCAGCGGCGATGGCGTCGCCATGGCGGCCCGGGCCGGGGCCCTGATCCGCGACCTGGAATTCGTGCAATTCCACCCCACAGCCCTAATGCTGCCGGGGGCGCCCCACTTTCTGATCTCCGAAGCCGTGCGCGGCGAAGGGGCCCGGCTGGTCGATGCCGATGGCGCCAGCCCGGTGGCCCAGCTGGCGGGCGGCGACCTGGCCCCCCGCGATGCGGTCAGTCGCGCCCTGGTACGGCGCATGCGCGAACGCCAGGTGGATCACCTCTGGCTCGACCTGCGGCCCGTGGGCACCGAGCGGCTCGAGCGCCAGTTCCCGACAATCCTGGGCCGCTGCCGCGAGCTGGGCTTGGAGCCCACCAGCGCACCGATTCCGGTGGCCCCGGCCGCCCACTACTGGATGGGCGGCATCCGCACCGACCTGCAGGCGGCCACCTCCATCCCCGGCCTTTATGCCGTGGGCGAGGTGGCCAGCACGGGCGTGCATGGGGCCAACCGGCTGGCCAGCAATTCGCTAATGGAATGCCTGGTATTCGCCCGGCAGCTGCGCAGCATCCAGCTGGGGGAAGGGCCCGATCAGCCTCCCTCCACCCAGGAGCGCCGCCCGGAGGCGCTCCTGGGCACGGCGCCGGCACGGGAAGGCCGCCTTTTCCCTGCCAGCGGGCCCTTGAGCCCCGAAGCCCTGGCCTGGGCCACCCAGGAGCTGCGGCTCAGCTGCTGGCGGGTGGCCGGGGTGGAGCGTCGCCGCGGCGACCTGGCCCCGGTCCTGCAGACGGTGCACCGCCAGCGGGCCGAACTTGAGGGCGCACCGGCCCTGCGCCACTGCCTTGACCAGATCCCCGGCGATCGGGCCCTGCTCCTGGGCCCCGGGGAGGCGAGCGCTCTGGCAGCGGCCCAGGACCTCCTGCAACGGCTCAGCGTCGCCGAAATGCTGCTGGAAGCCGCCCTATTCCGCCAGGAAAGCCGCGGCGGCCATTACCGGCTGGATGCCCCTGCCCCAGCGCCCTACTGGCAATGCCACAGCCTGCAGCAACGGGGCCAACGCATCCGCACCGAACCAATCGGCAACCAAGCCAGCGCGGGCTAAGCCCCGGCTCCCGGAGTTTCAGAAGCTCCGGGAGCCGGTGTAGCTGCTCTTATCGGCCAGCTGATTGAGGGGTTTGACGCCGGAGCTGATTACGCCCTTGATCTCCCAGCTGGGATAGCCCTCGATCTTCTTGGCATCGCAGAGGGCCTTCTGGCTATTGCGGCCATCTGGAGCGCATTCGATCACCACCAACTTGTCGGTGGCCTGACGGCCGAACAGCTCTTTCTGCTCATGGCAATGGGGACACCAATAGGCCGAATACATCACGGCGCCACTGGCCTTGAGGTGATCGGCGAGGGCGAGCTTGGCGGGATTGCTCTCGGAGACCACAGCCATTGGCACGCCCTTACCGGTGACTAGGGCTGGCCGGTTGGCGGAGGCGGCCCAACCCAGGCCAACGATGCCCACCAAAAGGGCCGTGATCACCGTGCGGAAGATCAGGGTGCCGGTGTCCTCCCAGTCGCCGCCGATCAGGCTGAACACCAGCAGCGACAGGCTGAGTAGGGCCGAAAGGATGCAGAAGGGGCAACAATCGTGCAGCCCGAACAGCATCACGCCCACCAGGACCAGGCTGAACACGGCCATGGCGGTGCTGAGCAGGGCCAGCCCCCACCAGCTGCGCTGGGACAGATCGACGCGGACCTCGCCCTGGACCACCAGGGGCACCACCGCCATCAGCAGGATCGCCAGGTAGGCCAGGAAGCCAAACAGGGCCAGGGGCTGGCCGGCGATCGAACCCCAGACGCTGGAGAGCACCTTCTCGCAGCCATTGCAGCCGAAGAAGCCCTCCTTGCCGCAACTGAGGGCTCCGAGTAGGCCCCACTTCTTCAGGGTGATCGCACCGGTATCGATCGCACCAACAGTGGCCAGCACGGCGATCACGACCCGCACCCAGCGCAGGCCGGGATCGCTGCGGCGGCGGGAACTGAGACGACTGCTCAGTTTGGAGGAGGTCACAGGCAAGGACTTGGCTTAGGCGATTCTCGCAGCCGCCGGCAGCGGCCCCCTGCGCAGACGCTGATATCGGCGCGAACGCCCTGGTTAGGGTGGGAGATTGGCTCCATAGCGGCTAAGTCCTTTGTTGATGGCACCCGCCCGAGCGATCCGATAAGCCCGCCCCCCATAACAACCCCCATACCTCCTATGCCAGCCCCTGGAGCCGACCTGCCGATGCGTCCGAATCCCGCCCCCACTCAGCCCGCCGCGGCCCAATCAGACGCCAGCCCGGCGGCCCCAGCCCGCAAGGCCACCGTCGCCTTCGCCCACCTGGGCTGCGAGAAAAACCGGGTGGACACCGAACACATGCTCGGCCTGCTGGCCGAGGCGGGCTACGGGGTGAGCGCCGATGAAAACGATGCAGCCGTGGTCGTGGTCAACACCTGCAGCTTCATCCAGGAGGCCCGCGAAGAATCGGTACGCACCCTGGTGGAGCTGGCGGAGCAAGGCAAGGAACTGATCATTGCCGGCTGCCTAGCCCAACACTTCCAGCAGGAGCTGCTTGATTCCCTGCCCGAAGCCAAGGCGATCGTCGGCACAGGCGATTACCAGCACATCGTCTCGGTGCTGGAGCGGGTCGAGGCGGGCGAGCGGGTGCACCAGGTGAGCGCCCATCCCAGCTTCGTGGGCGATGAACACCTCCCCCGCTATCGCACCACCAGCGAGGCCGTGGCCTACCTAAAGGTGGCCGAAGGCTGCGACTACCGCTGCGCCTTCTGCATCATCCCCAAGTTGCGCGGCGACCAGCGCTCACGCACGATCGAATCGATCGTGGCCGAGGCCCAGCAACTGGCGGCCCAGGGGGTGAAGGAGCTGGTGCTGATCAGCCAGATCACAACTAACTATGGCCTCGATCTCTACGGCAAACCGCAACTGGCCGAGCTGCTGCGGGCCCTAGGCGAAGTGGAGATCCCCTGGATCCGGGTCCACTACGCCTATCCCACCGGCCTTACATCCGAGGTGCTGGCCGCCTACCGGGAGGTGGCCACTGTGTTGCCCTACCTGGATCTGCCCTTGCAACACAGCCATCCCGAGGTGCTGCGGGCGATGAACCGTCCCTGGCAGGCCGATGTCACCGGCAGCCTGCTGCTGCGCATCCGCGAGCAGCTGCCCGAGGCGGTGCTGCGCACCACCTTCATCGTCGGATTCCCCGGCGAAACCGAAGAGCACTTCCAGCACCTGCTCGATTTTGTCGCCGAGCAACGCTTCGACCATGTGGGCGTGTTCACCTTCTCCTCGGAAGAGGGCACCGCCGCAGCGGAGCTACCCAACCCGGTGAGCGCCGCGGTGGCGGCGGAACGCAAGGACCGGCTGATGGCCCTGCAACAACCGATCGCCGCCGAGCGCAATGCCGCCTGGGTGGGCCGCATCGTCGATGTATTGATTGAGCAGGAAAATCCCTCCACCGGCGAGATGCTCGGCCGCTGCGCCCGCTACGCCCCCGAAGTGGATGGCGAAGTGCGGGTGCTGCCAGGCGAAGGCGGCCTCTGCGCCGCCCCGGGCACCATGGTTCCGGTGCGCATCACCGCCGCCGAGACCTACGACCTGGTTGGAGTGGTAGTGGGGGCCCAGGCGATGGTGGGCGCTGCCCTGGCCGCCCGCCAGGGCAACACTTGAACCAGGCGAAGCGACCGGGGCGGAGCCCTGGAGCCGCAGGCAACCTGCGCCAGGCCCTCGGGCGGATCCGCCGGCGTCTGATCCACCACCAGCGCAGCACCTTCTTGGTGGCCTCCGGCCTCAGCACGGCCGGCTCCTTCGCCGGGCTCACCGCCAAGGGCTGGCTGCTGATGCACGGCAGCCACAACCCCCTGATCCTGGCCCTCAATTTCGCCGCCCTCTGCCTGCCCACCCTGTTGGTCAGCGGTCCGGCCGGCGTCGCCACCGACCGGCTCGGCAGTGAAACGGTGTTGATCCGGGCCCAATGGGGCCTATTTGCCGCCGGTGTGCTCGGGGCCGTGGCGATCCCGCTCAGCCAGGGCACGCTCCAGGTGGCGCTGCTGTTGTTCAGCACCCTGGGGGTGGGCCTGGCCAGCGCCTATGAACTCACCGCCCGCAACAAGCTCTGCGCCCTACTGGTGGACGAGCCAGCCCAGCTGGGGCCCTATCTGACCAGCTTTTCGGTGGTCTTCAACGTTGGCAAATTGGTGGGTCCGCCGATCGGCGGCCTGCTGCTCGCGGCCCTAGGGCCCGTGGCCGCCCTAGGGCTTGATGCGGCCAGTTACCTGCTGCCGATCGCTGCTCTCACCTGGCTCATGGCGCCGCACCGGGAGCAAGAGCAACGCAGCCAGCGGGGCCAGGCGGCCAGCGTGGCCCGGGCCTGGCGCGACTGTGGCCCGGGCCTGCGGCAGGTGCTGCGCTTCACCGCCCTGGCCTGCCTGGTGGGCTTCTTCCACCCTGGCCTGGCGCCCCTGATCGCCAATGACCTGCTCGGCTCGAGCCCCCAGGCCCTCGGCCTGTTCACCAGCGTGCTCGCCGCCGGCAGTATCTGCGGTGGCCTGATCTTGCAACGCCATTCGCAGCAGCTCTGCCGCAAACCCGCCTTGCTGCTAGGGACCAGCGCCCTAGTGACCGCCCTGGCCCAGCTGGGCATGGCGGCGGCTACAGGGACGGCCACAGCCGTGCCCGCCAGTTTGGCCATGGCCTTCCTGATCGGGGCCGGCACGGCCTGCCTGCTAGCGGGCGCCAACCTGATCACCCAGGTGACCGCTCCCCAGGTGCTGCGGGGCCGCATGGCCGGGCTGGCCCAGGTGGCCTTTCTCGGCGGAGGCGGCCTCAGTGGCCTGCTGGCTGCCAGCTTGACCCTGCTTTACGGCCTGCAGGCCTGTTTCGCCCTGCTCGGCAGCCTGGGGCTCGTGATTGCCCTGGTGGAACTGCGCAACCGCGGTTCCCAGCGGCTGGAGCAGGATCACGGCCAGGAGCCTGTCCCGATCAGATCAGCTTGACGCCGCGCAGCACGAAAGCGATGGCGGCGGCGGCGGTGAGGCCGCCTGCGACGAGCAGCAGATAGATAACGGGACCCATGGCGTCTCTGGGGCAAGGTTCCTGTCATTACAGCAGAACGACGGCGAGCCCAGGCCAAAAGCTTCAGCGAACCGCTTAAGCTGGCGTCACGATTTGCACTTGGCTTGCCTTTCCCCGGCTAGCTCCCTAGCCCATTTCCCACCCTGGACGTCCTGGCGGACCCCCCTGTCTTCAAAGGCCCCTGTCTTCACCGGACCCTGTCTTCACCGGCCCCTGTGACGGTTGACCTGACAGCCCTTCGCCAGCACGCTTCGCCAGAGCGTCAATCCCCAAGCTTGAGACCGTTCGGCATGCGCACGCTGTTCATTTACCCAGAATTTCCCAAGACCTTCTGGAGCTACGAGAAAATCCTCGAGCTGGTGAACCGCAAGGTCTTGCTGCCGCCCCTCGGTCTGGTGACCGTGGCGGCCCTGCTGCCCCAGCAATGGCCGATGCGGCTGGTCGATCGCAACGTTTCCGAGGTTCAGGAGGCGGATTGGGCCTGGGCTGAGCTGGTGATCATCTCCGGGATGATCGTGCAGAAGGCCGACATGGCGGCCCAGATTGCTGAATCGAAGCGCCGCGGCCTGCTTGTCGCCGTGGGCGGCCCCTTCGCCAGTTCCACCCCCGATGCCCCGGAGCTGGCTTTAGCCGATTTCAAGATCCTCGATGAGGGCGAAATCACCCTGCCCCTGTTCATAGAGGCGATCGAACGGGGCGAACGCCAGGGGCGCTTCACCTCCAACGGCGAGAAGCCCGATGTCACCGGCACGCCGGTGCCCCGCTTCGATCTGCTGGAGCTCGATGCCTACGACTCGATGAGCGTGCAGTTCTCGCGTGGCTGCCCGTTCCAGTGCGAGTTCTGCGACATCATCGTGCTCTACGGGCGTAAACCCCGCACCAAAGCGCCCGATCAGTTGGTGGCCGAATTGCAGGCCCTCTTTGACCTCGGCTGGCGCCGGGCCATCTTCCTGGTCGATGACAACTTCATCGGCAACAAACGCAACGCCAAGTTGCTGCTGCCGGCGGTGAAGCAATGGCAAGTGGAGCGCGGTTTCCCCTTCAGCTTCACCACCGAAGCCTCTGTGGATCTGGCCGCCGACGACGAAATGATGGAGATGATGGCCGAGGCCCGCTTTGAGGCGGTGTTCTTGGGCATTGAAACCCCCGATGAGGCCAGCCTCTCGGTTGCGGGTAAACACCAGAACACCCGCAGCTCCCTCGAAGACTCGGTCGATCGGATCACGTCCTACGGCATCCGGGTGATGGCTGGTTTCATCATCGGTTTCGATGGCGAAAAAACCGGGGCCGGAGAGCGCATCGTGCGTTTCGTCAGCCGCACCGGCATTCCCGCCGCGATGATGGGCATGTTGCAGGCCCTGCCCAACACTGGCCTCTGGCATCGCCTCGAAAAAGAAGGGCGACTGATCCAGGAACAGGCCGATGCCAAGGGGGTCAACCAGACCAACCTGCTCAACTTCCTGCCGACCCGGCCGATCCGCGATATCGCCAACGAATACGTCGATGCCTTCTGCCAGCTGTATGAGCCCAACGCTTACATCGACCGGGTTACCCACTACTTCCTGAAGATGGGCGAGCCCCGTTGGAAGGCTTTTTATAAGGCCGAAAACTCCGACAAGCCCGCCCTGCCCGACTGGCGCGATCTGCGCGCCCTTTCAATCGTGGTGTGGCGCCAAGGGTTCCAACGGGACACCCGCTTCCGCTTCTGGGGGGCTCTCGCCAAGGTTG
This sequence comes from Synechococcus sp. UW140, assembly GCA_945860085.1. Lineage (GTDB taxonomy): Bacteria > Cyanobacteriota > Cyanobacteriia > PCC-6307 > Cyanobiaceae > BAIKAL-G1. Next base: position 14,332 of record CAMAPJ010000015.1, read on the forward strand.
CCCGGCGCAATCCCAAGTGCCTGGAGCAGTTCTTGGTGACCCTTGCCCACAACGAGCATTTCCAGGAATACCGCGGTGTCGTGACTAAGGAAATTCAGGAGCAATTGGCGGCCCTGCCCCCCGAGCCTCCCTCTACACCGGCCAAGGCCCCTCGGGAACTCCAGCCCGCCTGAAAGCTGGCCACTGGGGGCCTGCCTGGGTTGCCGATCAAGCAAGGAAAAGGAAGGCCGTCTAGTCCTGGATGTACTCGCTGCCATCTTCTAGGCAGCGCTCGGCCCGTTGCAATTCCCGGCCCAGATACAGGGCATGGTCAAGCCGACTGAGCGGCCAGGGGCCGTCACCTTCGCTCAAGGCGATGCCCAATTCCTTGGCGCTGCGTCCCCGGAACACCGCAAGGGGGAGCCGCGGCCCGTCACCCCGGCATTGCAACACCTCGCCCGTCTCTGGATCGGTGGCCAGCCCCCGCTCGTCGATGCCGTTGCCGTAGTGCTCAGTCAGCAGTTCTCCCGCCGCCCGGTCGAGCTTGATCAGGAAGTAACCGCTCGGATCCAGGGCGATGAAACGATGCGATAACTGGCCATCCAGGGCCTGCCGTGCTGGGGAGGTGGGAACCATGGAGCGATGCTAACCAGGGGCTAGTCACTGTCCGCCTGCTGGGGCCTGTTCGGGTCAATGGCCTGACCGAGGAGCGGCGGCTGGGCCGTGAACGGCAGCTCGGCGTTGATCGCCTCGATTTCCTCCAGCTGCTGGGCGTTGGCCTGGGGCAACCACTGGCGCAGCAACCGATCGAAGCGAGGATCAAACCAGCGGTGCAGGCTGGCGTGGGGACGGGCGACAAAGCCGCGGCGACGCTTGTGGCTACCGCCGGCGCCGGGATCGAAGTGGCGGATGCCCCGTTCGATCGCCCAGGCGATCGGCGCGTAATAACAGACCTCGAAATGGAGGTTTTCCAGCTCCACATCACTGCCCCAGTAGCGGCCCCAGAGCTGGTCCGAGTTGTACACGCACAGGGACATGGCTAGGGGATCGGCTGGATCGCCCGCATGGGCACTGAATAACACCAGATCATCCCGCAGCCGCAGGGAGCTCTCGCTGAAGAACGCCTCGGTGAGGTATTTGCTGCCCCAGGCGCCCCAGCGGCTGCAGTGCTGGGCATAAAAGTGGTGCATGCGCGCCATCAGATCCGGCGTGATCGCCTCCCCCAGCAGGGGCGTGACCGTGAGGCCAGCCTCGGCCACTGAGCGGCGCTCCCGCTTGATATTGCGGCGCTGGTTGGCATTGAAACTGGCCAGATAGGCGTCGAAACCGTTGTAATTCTGGTTGGTCCACAGGCTCTGCTGGTTTAACCAGGGGGCCCAACCGGCCGCCTCCAATTGGGGGCGCCAGCAGGGATCGACATAGAGGAAATTGCAACTCAAAATCCGATGCTCACGGCAGAACTCCTCGATCAGCCCAAGCAGCACAGCCGTGAGCGAGGCCTCGTCTTCGCCGGGGGCGATATGGAAGCGATAGCCCAGCACCGGGCTGAGCGGACTCATGCCCAGCAGCTTCGGGTAGTAGCGCAACCCCAACTGGCCGGCCAGCTGGGCAAAGGCCTGATCAAAGACAAATTCGCCGTAGCTGTGGCCCTTGACATAAAGCGGCGCCACCGCCAGCAGGCTCTCGCCCCGCCAGAGGCCCAGGTGCACGGGCTGCCAGCCCTGGGAGGGCACGATGCTGCCAGAAGATTCCAGGCGCTCCAGCCAGTGCCAGGAGTAGAAGGGAAGCCCAGCTGCCGCCGTCACGGCCTGCCATTGCGCCTCGGGAATCTCGGCGATCGACCCGTGCCAGCGGGCTTGAAGCTCAGCCATGGCAGGGTGTCTTGCGGCAGCGGCGGAATGCCAACGCTAGGGATGCTTGTGGCCCTACTGCTGCCCCTGCAGGCCGGTGCGGCCCAGGCCGGTTTGATGCGGCCGGTGTTGCAGTTGCTGCGGCCCCAAGTGGAAGCCAGGCTGGCCAGCCTGTGTGTGGGCTGGCTGGGCGGCGCCGACGGGGCCCTGGCCGCCAGCCTGGAGAAACCCTGCCGCCAGCTGGCCGCTCCAGTGAGCCGCTGCCTGGTGGAGGAGACCGATGCCAGCGGCAACAGCCTGGCGGTGGTCTCGGACCTGCTCAGCGGCCGCCTCGGTGAGACCAGTGAGCTGGTGGTGAAACGCTGCGCCGCCAGGCTGCTGGGCCTGCCCCCCGACAGCCTGCGGGACGTGCCCCTCCAGGAGATCGCCCACCAGTTCAAGCCCCCGTCCCAGCCCCAGCCCCCAGGTCAACAGGCCCGTTAGGGGGCCTGCCAGGGCAAAGAATTCCAGGGCGGGATTGACTGGGGCGAGGTTACCAGGGCTGAGTTATCAGGGCTGAGTTTCCAGGGAGGTAGCTGGCCAGGACGGCAATAGCGCAGCAGCAGCTCGCCCTGGCCCAGGGGGCGGCTCTCCTGCAGCTCCCAGCTGCCTGGGGCCGGCAAGGGCGTCGCCGGCAGCCAGCTGTGGGCACCGCCGAGCAAGCGCGGCACCAGGGTGAGTTGCAGCCCATCGACCAGATCGAGGGCCAGCAGGCTGGCCGCCAGCCGGGCCCCACCCAGCAGGAGCAAGCGGGCCAATCCCTCGGCCGCCAGCTGGGCCAATAGGGCAGCCCAGCCTCGGCTTCCCTGCGGAGCCTGGCTGAGATCCACCGGCAAGCCGGCAACCCCGGGGTCGCCTGGGGGAAGGGCCCAGAGGCGATCAAAACCGGCTGGGGGGCTGGAGCCTGCGCCTGCCGGGGCCAGCAACCCCCGCCGCAGGGGCTGACTGAAAAAGGGCAACAGGGGATCGAACTGGCCGCTGCGGCTCACCGCCAGGGCCCAGGGTTGGGCCGAGCGCCCCTCGCGCTGCCGGCGCTCCTGCAGATCAGCCTGGCGGATCAGGCAGGTGCTGCCATGCAGCCGCAGGGTCTCGGCGCCGATCAGGCAGCCATCGGCCCAGACCAGGGCCTCTTCAAGGGCGCGCCGATCGCCCGCTCCGCCCAGCTGGGCGGCCCCTCCCCCGGCGGGTGCCAACCGTCCATCCAGGCTCACCGCCAGCACCAACAGGATCCGGGGCCGCAGCCCGGCGTCGCTGGCTGCGCTACCAGCCGGACTCACACCGCCGCCAGGGCGTCCAAGGCCAGGGGACGCATGCCCACCAAGGGGGTTTCGGCAAACACCTCGGCGGCGTTATTGGGGCTTTCCTGGAGCCGCACCTTGTGCAGGCTGGCGCCCGTGGTGGCGATCGGGACTTGCAGCAGGTCGGCGATATGGAGGGCAATGTTCTCGGCGGTGGGTACGCACTGGCCGAAATGGGCCACATCCTTGTTGAGGAAGGTGTGGTCGAAGGGCTCCACCACCAACTCCTCCACTAGCTGCTGCAACACGGCCAGATCCGCCACCATGCCGGTGCGGGCGTCGATGGGGCCGCGCACAGTGACATCAAGGAGGTAGTTGTGGCCGTGACCATGGGGCCGGGCGCACTTGCCGTAAATCGCCTCGTTTTCGGCCTGACTCAGTTCGGGGCGAGCGAGGCGATGGGCGGCAGCGAAATGGGTGCGGATCGTCAGGAAGGCTTCCATGGAGTCGTCGAGCACATCGGCCCAGAGGGTGGGAGTTTCGTAGAGGCGCAGGCCCATCAGGGGCAGGAGCGGCGCCAGGCGCTGCCAGATGGCCAGCCCTAGGGCCTCGGTCGTGGGCAGCCGCCCCTCGGGCCGCTCCAGGTCGAAGTCGGGCCACACCTGGTTGAGGAAGCGGAAATCCAGCTGGCCGGTGACTTCGCGGCGGATGGCGTGCTTCACATCCGAGAGGTTCAGCACCATGCCATCGGCATCGAGGCCGCCGCCCATGGCGACGATCAGCTCGTAGTTGTGGCCATGGCCCGGAGCCAGGCTGCAGGGGCCAAAGCGGCTGGCGTTCTCTTCAGGGCTCAGCTCCGGCAGCCAGTAGTGGTGACTGGCGCTAAAGGTGGCGCGGCGGGTGATCACACAGGGACGCCCCTGGCCGTGGACAGCGAGGGTGGGCGCCGGGGGCGCCGCCAGCACGGGCGGGGTCATCACAGCGCAAGACATAAGGCAACATCCTAAGGAGGTTTCCTTTCGCGATGAGCGCGCCCCACCCCAGCCCTGGAGCCAGCTCCCAGCCCCCGCCTGAAGACCCCGGCGCCGACCCGGGCCAGGATCTCCGACGGCGGCTCCAGGGGGTAAACCTCTATCTGATCGGCATGATGGGTAGCGGCAAAAGCGCCGTGGGCCGGCCCCTGGCCGAGGCCTTGGGCTATCGCTTTCTCGATGCCGACACCAGCTTGGAACAGGTGGCCGGCAAAGCGATTACCGAGCTGTTCGCCAGCGACGGCGAAGCGGGGTTCCGGGCCCTAGAAGCCGCCGTTCTGAACCAGATCGCCACCTGGCATTCCCTGGTGGTCGCCACCGGAGGTGGTGTGGTGACCCGGCCGGAGAACTGGGGCCAGCTGCATCAAGGGGTGGTGATCTGGCTCGATGCGCCCGACGCGCTGCTGCTGCAGCGGCTAACCGCCGATCCGACGCCGCGGCCTTTGCTGGCCTGCGCCGATCCGGCCGCCCGCCTCTCCGAGCTACTCAACGAACGCCGCCCCCTCTACGCCCAGGCCGATCTGCGCATCCTCCAGGACGGTCGCTCGCCCCAGGCGGTGGCCCTGCAGGTGATCGAGGCCCTGCCGGCGATCCTGCGCCAGCGACCCACCGCCCCGGCCCAGCCGGCGACCCTGATCGATCGCGACGGGGCCAGCGCCGCGTCCCTCAACTGATCGGGCCCCAGCCTGCTAGCTAGCTCAATCGCCCGAACCGGGCGGCTCCAGTCGCACCGCAAACCACTGCACACTCACCCCGGGCTCCCGCTCCAATTCGCAGGCGGTTTCCAGCAGGCGCTGGGCCCGGCTGGGGGCATCCGGTAAGGAAGCCAGGTCGGCCGGAACCGCGTCTAAGGCCTCCAACTGGGCGATCAGCCACTCGAGGGTTTCCGCGGCGCTCAGCAGCCGTTCGGCCCCGACCGGCTCGAGCACCACGTAGTGGTCGCAGGCACGGATCAAGGGGTCTGACATGGCCGCTCAGCCGCGCGAGGACCAATCCTGGCGCAGCCCGGCGGCCCTGGAGGCCAGCACCTGGGCCGGCCCTTAGGCCGCGCCCCTCAGGGGCGACCCACCTCGGCGCCAATGCGGTCGCGCCATTGGAACAGGGGCTCAAGCTGGGGGTCATCGGCCAGGCCCGGCACGCCCCAACCGGCCAGGGGAGCGCCGGCGGCCTGGGGAAACTTCAGCAGCGACAGCTGACCGGCCACGGCCAGATCCGCCAACGACAATTGAGCGCCCACCAGATAGGGGCCGGCCAGCGCTAGGGCCGTGAGCTGGCTGAGGTTGTGGCGCAGCTGTTCCAGGCCCCCCTGGTCCACCGCCTGACCCAGGCCCGCCAGCAGGGAGCCGGGCACCGCCCCCACCAGGGAGCGCAATGGGCCGGGTGTCGCCGCCGGGAGTAGGGCGGCCCGAAGATCGGCATCCTCCACAGCCGCCTGCAGGAGGGCCAGGCGCACGCCCGCGGCCAGGGAGGTATCGGCCCAGTCTTCGAGGAGCAATACCTGGGCCCGCTCGGCCGGATCAGCCGGCAGCAGGGCTGGCTCGCTCACCAGGGTTTCCAGGTGCAGGCCGATGGCGCTGGAGTCGGCGATCACCTCGGCCCCATCCACCAGCACGGGCACCTGACGCTGACCCGAGAGCCGGAACAGCTGCAGCTGGCCCAGACCCGGGGTGACCTCGACCACGCTGTAGGCCAGCCCCTTGGCGGCCAGAATCAATCGCACCTTCTCGCAGAAGGCGGAGTGTCGGAACTGATGAAGTTCCAGCATCGAGCACACCTGACCATTGGGCGGCAGAGTAACGCTGCATTTGAATCGCTGCCGCCGCCGGCGCCATGAGGGAGTTCTTCGTCAATGTGACGCGCTATCCGCGTTACCTGGTGGCCTTCGGCCTGGGACTGCTTAATTCCGTCGTCGAGCCCCTGGTGGAGCGGCGCAGCAATCCGGTCACGGCCGTGGCCTTGATTGGTGCTGTGGTCAGCGGCGGCATCAGCCTGAGCCTGACCCTGCGTGCCATGGTGACCACAGCACCGGTGACATAGGCATGGCCCAGGGGCGCAGGGTGGAACGGGTGGCCGCCTCGATTCGCCGCGAGGTGAGCGAGCTGCTGGTCAATGGCATCAAGGACGATCGGGTCAACCTGGCGATGGTGAGCGTCACCAACGTCGATGTGGCTGGCGATCTGCAGCACTGCAAGGTGCACGTGAGCATCTTCGGCACTGAGGCCGACCGCCAGCAGGCCCTCGAAGGGCTGCAGTCGGCATCGAGCTACGTCAAAGGGGAACTGAGCCGGCGCCTGAACATGCGCCGCACACCGGAAGTGATCTTCCTGCTCGATCGCGGCATCGAAAAGGGCACCACAGTGCTGGGCCTGATCAACAAGCTGGGGGCCGAGCGGCTTGTGAAGGGCGAGCCGCCAGCCGGAAGCGATGTCGAACCGGAGGAACCCACTGCGGTGGCACAAGAGGGCGCTGCCGGAGAGGCTTCTGCTAGCGCGGCTTCTGCCGACGATGACGACTGACCCGAAGACTGACCCGAAGACTGAGCAACTCACGGACCAGCCGACGGACCAGCCGGCCGGCCCGGGCGCACCTGAACCCGACTGGCACGGCCTGAGCCTGCGCCAACAGGTGGCAAGTCTGCTGGTGGTGCGCGCCAGCGGCCATGCCAGCGACAGCCAACGGCGCTACCCCCGCTGGGAACTGCCTAACGCCGACCTGAAACGGCTGCTCCAGGCCGGTGTCGGCGGCGTGATCCTGCTGGGGGGCAGCGCCCAGGAGCTGGCCCTGCGTTGCCGCCAACTGCAGGCCTGGGCCGGCAAGCCCCTGCTGCTTTGCGCCGACGTGGAGGAGGGGGTTGGTCAGCGTTTTGAGGGAGCCAGCTGGCTGGTGCCGCCCCTGGCGATCGGCCGCCTGCTGCAACCGCACCCCCCAGGCAGCCAGGCCATTGCAGCCGCCCCCTCAACCGGCCTTGGGGCTGGAGCCGCAGCTCCTTCATCCACCTACCCCGAAGCCCTGGCCGAGCGCTACGGGCGCTGCACCGGCCGCCAGGCGCGCCTGCTCGGCCTGAACTGGGTGCTGGGGCCTGTCTGCGATGTCAACAACAATCCGGCCAACCCGGTGATCAACGTGCGGGCCTGGGGCGAGGACCCGGCCACGGCCGCCAGCCTGGCGGCAGCCTTCCTGCGCGGCGCCCAGGCCGAAGGGGTGCTCTGCTGCGCCAAGCACTTTCCCGGCCACGGCGACACCAGCAGCGACTCCCACCTGGAGCTGCCCTCGCTTCCCCACAGCCGCGAGCGGCTCGAGGCCGTGGAGCTGCCCCCCTTCCGGGCGGCAATCGCCGCCGGGGTCGCCAGCGTGATGACGGCCCACCTGCTGCTGGAGGCCCTCGATGGCGAGCGGCCGGCCACCCTCTCGCCCGCCGTGCTCGATGGCCTGCTGCGCCGTGATCTGGGCTTCGAGGGCCTGGTGGTGACTGATGCCCTGGTGATGGAGGCGATCACCGCCCACCACGGCCCCGGCGAGGCGGCCCTGCTCGCCTTCACGGCCGGCGCCGACTTGATCTTGATGCCCGCCGATGCCGACGCCGCCATCGACGCCCTAGTGGCGGCGATCGACTCCGGCGCCATCGGGCGCCAGCGGCTGGAGGCCAGCCTGGAGCGGCGCCAGCGGGCCCTGGCCGCCGTGGCGCCCCCTGCTGGAGGGTCAAGCGTCAGCCCGGGGATCGGTCCAGCCGCTGGCGCCCAAAGCAACGACCCCACGGGCGAGCTAGTGAGCGACGCCGAAGCAGCCCTGGCCCGGGAACTGGTGGAGTTGAGCCTGGTCTGCCACGGACCCGCCCGCCGGCATCCCCCAGCCAGCCAGCCCAGCCCGGCGTCAACCGATCCCACCGCTCCCTCCCATCCCTCCGCCCAACCGCAGCCGCCGTCCTGCCCGCCTGCCCTGGGGCCGAACAACGGGAGCCCAGCAGGCGGGTCTCCCTCCCTGGGCTTTCCCTCCCTGGACTTTCCCTCCGTCCCGCCCGGACCCGGCCTGAACCTGATCCGCCTCGACAGCAGCCTGGCCTGCCCCTTCCTGCCGGCGATGGCGCCGGCCCTGGTGCGGCCAGCGGGGGCGGGCTACCAGAGCTGCCTGGTCGACAGCCGCAGCCCCAGCCCCTGGAGCAGCGATCCCCAGGCGCCCCTGGCCCTGGAGCGGCTGCCAGCCGGACCTGTGCTGCTGCAGCTGTTTGTGCGGGGCAACCCCTTCCGCGGCAGCGCCGGCAGCGAGGAGCCCTGGCCGGCGGTGGTGACCCAGCTGCTGGCCTCGGGCCGCCTGGCCGCCCTGGCCGTTTATGGCAGCCCCTACCTCTGGGAGAGCCTGCGGCCCTTACTGCCCAGCTCCCTGCCGGCGGCCTACAGCCCGGGCCAAATGCCCCTGGCCCAGGCCCTGCTGCTCGATCGCCTCGGGCTAGCGGCGGCGGCCCTAGAGGGTGGGTTCACCGACTGAAGCCCGCTCTCGCTGCGGGCGTCCTGAGGTTGGAGGAGCAGACCAGGCCGGGTCCCAGCCCCAGGGCCAGGGCCAGGCCTGACCAGGTGCTGCCGCACCGGCTGACGTCCTTGGCAAGCAGCCGGACGCCGTTGCCCCAGGGGCAACGGCTGCCAGGAGAGGCGGGCCTAGCCTCAGGCTGCCGCCCCTGGCCCCGGGCCCGATGCTCAGCCTTTCGATGATCGTGCGCGATGAGGCCGAGCGGCAGGAGCGCTGCCTGGCCTCGGTGCAGGGCTTTGTCGATGAGATGGTGCTGGTGGACACCGGCTCCCAGGACGGCACCGTGGCCCTGGCCCGGAGCCTGGGGGCCACGGTGCATGAGATCCCCTGGCCGGGGGATTTCGCCCCAGCCCGCAACACGGCAATGCAATGGCTCAGCGGCGATTGGGTGCTGGTGCTCGATGGCGATGAGCAGCTGCGCCCGGACGCGATGGCGCCCCTTCGGGCCCTGATGGCCCAACCGGATGTGCTGTTGATCAACCTGCTGCGCCTCGAGCAGGGCGCCCGCCAATCCCCCTATTCCAGCGTCAGCCGCCTGTTTCGCCGCCATCCGGCGATCCACTGGAGCCGGCCCTACCACTCCAGCGTCGATGAAAGCGTGACGGTCTTGCAGCGGCTAGAGCCCCACTGGCGAGTGGCCGACTGCGGCGTGCCAGCCCTGCTCCACGACGGCTACCGTCCCGAGCTCCTGGCCCAGGGACAGAAGGCCCAGCGGCTGCGCCAGGCCATGGAGCAAGAGCTGGAGCAGCGGCCCAACGACCCCTACGCCTGCGCCAAGCTCGGCAGCCTGGAGGTGAGCGAAGGACACTTGGCGCAGGGGCTGGCCCTGCTGCGTAGGGGCCTCGAACACTGCCCGCCGGAGGCCCAGCCGGAACGCTACGAACTGCTGCTGCACCTGGGCATCGCCAGCGCCGAGCAGGACCCCGGCGCCGCCGTCAGCCTCTACCGCCAGGCCCTGGCCCTGCCCCTGCCCCAGCGACTCAGCCTGGGGGCCCGCCTCAACCTGGCCGCCCTGCTGCTCGACCAGGGCGAGCTGGCGGAAGCCCAGGCCCTCTGCCGCACCGCCACGGCCGTGGCGCCGGAGGTGGGGCTGGGCTGGTACAACCTGGGGCTAGTCAGCCGCCGCCGCGGTGACCTGGTCGGCGCCCTAGAGGCCTATGGCCAGGCCCGGCGCCTGAGCCCGGACCATGCCGAAACCCACCAGAACCTGGCGGTGGCCCAGCTCCTAGCCGGCGACATCGCCGCGTCCCGGGCCAGCTTCCGCCAGGCGATCGCCCTGCTCAGCAGCGCGGGCCGGGCCGACGAAGCCGCCCACCTGCGCCAGCAGGCGGGCGCCATGGTGCAACTAGAAGCCTGAGCCCATGCCTGAGCCCATCCCTGACCCGCTTCTTCCCGCCAGCCCGACAGAGCGCCCCCTGCAGGGTCGCCGCATCGCCGTCACCCGGGCCGAACAACAGCTCGGGGCTGCCCGCAGCCTGTTCGAACAGGCCGGAGCCCAGGTGTTCGACCTGCCGGCCCTAGTGATCGGCCCACCGGACCATTGGGGCCCCCTTGATGACGCCCTAGCCGAACTAGAAAACTTCCACTGGCTGATTGTCTCGAGCGCCAACGGCGTTGAGGCGGTGGAGGCGCGGCTGCAACGGCAGGGCCGCAGCCTGGCCCGGCGGCCCGCCAGCCTCAAGATCGCCGCCGTGGGCCGCAAAACCGCGGCCCAGCTGGAGGCCCTCGGGGCACCCGCCGATTTCGTGCCGCCCGAGTTTGTCGCCGACAGCCTGATCGAGCATTTCCCCGTTTCCGGCTGGGGCCTGCGGCTGCTTTTGCCCCGGGTGCAGAGCGGCGGCCGCAGCCTGCTGGCGGAGGCCTTCGGGGAGGCGGGCGCCCGGGTAGTGGAGGTGGCCGCCTACGAATCCCGCTGCCCAGCCAGCCTGCCAACGGCCACCCTGGCGGCCCTCGCGGCCGGGGACCTCGATGGGATCACCTTCAGCAGCGGCAAAACCGTGCGGCACACGGCCCAGCTCCTTGAGGCTCACTTCGGAGCCGCCTGGTTGGAACTCCTTGCTGGCGTGGCCCTGGTCTCGATCGGTCCCCAAACCAGCCGCAGCTGCCTGGACATCCTGGGCCGGGTCGATGGCGAAGCCAGCCCCCATGACCTCGACGGCCTAGTGGCGGCCTGCAGCCGCTGCCTGGCCTGATCGACTTGCCTGATCGACTTGACCTGATCCACTCGCTTGATCGACTGGCCTGATCGGACTCAAGGACGAATGGGCTTAAGCCAGGGCTAACGGCCGGTGCCAGCGGCAGCGTTTGCTGAGGGCGACGCGGAGGCTGGGTTGGGGGAGGGGGCGTTGTTGGAGGAGGAGGCGTTGTTGGAGGAGGAGGCTGCCTGGCCAGGGCCAGCCCCACTTCCTGTGCCACTTCCTGTGCCACTTCCTGTGCCACTGCCAGTGCTACTGCCAGTGGCGAGGGGAAGGCGTAGGGGCAGGCGGCCCTGGCGCAGGGTCAGCACCCCTTGGCGCAGGTCAATCCCGGTGACACTCCAGCCGGGCGGCAGCCGGTAATCATCTCTGCCGGCGCCTGGGCAGATCCCCTGGGGACCGACACAGAGGGTGCCGCCAGTGGGGCCGGCAAGGGCGAGCGCCGGGCTGGCGGCACCGCTGGTTGCGGACGCCGAGGCCGTCGTAGTGCTGCCGCCCAGCTGCACGATGGCCTGGGTCAGGCCGCGGCTCTGGATCACCCCCGAGAACAGGAAGCCGGCCGGCAGGCTGGGCGATTGGTTTGCCGCCTGGGGCGGCGCCAGGGGCGCAAAGGGATCCGAGCGGCCACTCGCCAAGGGAGCAACCACTTGCTGGGGGGAGGGCAGGGCCGTGAAACCGGCCGGGGTGCCAAGCGCCGCCAGACCCGAGGTGGGGGCCAGGGGCTGCCTGGGCTGACCGGCAGCGGCAGGGGCCACCGGCGCCGCCTGACCGCCGGCAGAACCGCCGGCAGGACTGCCGTCCGCAGCAACCTCACCCTCACCGCCACAGGCCGTGAGGGCCAAAAGCACGGCGAAGGTTGCCAGCGTGCGGCACCAAATCAACCGATCCCCGCCCAAGCGGACCCCGATCACCCAAGACCTTGCGGCCGTTCGCTCTCGCAAAGACCCACTCGCGGCCGCAGGCCTAAATGCCGGCAAGGGCTCAGACCTGGACTCAGGCAATAACTCAGGCCTGGCCATAGCCGCTTTCAACAAGGTCGCGGAAGCGATCGAGATTGGCCTGTAATTCCTTATTGACAATGCCTCCCAGGATGGTGGGTTCCATCAGTGGCGCCAGGATTCGGGGTAATTCATAGCTGACTGAGAGCTTGACGGCTGTGCGATCGGCTTCGTCCGGATAAAAGCGCACGGCCCCTTTGGTGGGCAAGCCACCCACCGATTCCCAATGCAGCTGCTGGGCTTCGACCCGCTGGGTGATGCGCGCCTTCCAATGGAAGCGAAAGCCCTGGGCCGCCAGGGTCCAGTCGGTGAGATCGGGATCATCAAGGGTCACCACCGCCTCAATCCAGCGCATCCACTGCGGCATGGCCTCAAGGTCGCTCCACACCTCCCAGACCCGCTGCACCGGCGCCTGGATCTCGGTGGTGACGCTGTGCTCTAACCAACGGCCCATCTCAGCTCACACCAACGGTGGACGCCTGGGCTGAGGCCGGCGTCACCTGGGAGGCCAGGCTAGCCAGAAGGGGTGGACGGCCCAAGATCGCCGCCGCCACCAGGCGACCGCTCATGGTGGCGCCCTCCATCGAGTCGATGTAGTCCTGGCGGGTGTAGCTGCCTGCCAGGAAGAAATTGGTTACCGGCGTGGCCTGCTCGGGCCGGTAGGGCTCCATGCCGGGGGCCTCGCGATAGAGCGACTGGGCCAGTTTCACCACATTGCTCCAGACCAATGTGAGCCCCTGGGCCGAGGGGAAGAGGGCGCGTACCTGGGCGTCGGTGGCGGCGACGATCTCCTCGGTTTTCTTGGGGATCCAGGGGTCGCCGGGGGTGAGCACGCACTGCAGCAGGGAGCCCAGCCCCTCCTTGCGGTAATCAACGGGGCTGGCCAGGGCCAGGTCAGCGAAGCAGCTGAACTGGGCATCGGCTGTGTAAAGCAGGTTGTCGAGGCCGGCGGGACTGGACAGATCGCGACGGCGTTGATCGGCGCCGGCGTCCTGGCCCAGTTCGGTCACCCAGCCGTCGTAGCGCAGCTGCACCGTGGCGACGGGCACGGCCTCGAGTTTGTAGATGTTGTCGAACTGGGGGTAGCGGCGCCAGGCCTCGGGCAGCAGCCGCTGGATCCCGGGCACATCGCAGGCGGCCAGGTAGGTGTCGGCCTCGACGCGCAGGGGCCCCTCCGGGGTGGAGAGGGTCAGGCCGGTGACACGGGTTGGGCTGTCAGCTGAAGACCCGCCCTCGAAATGCACTTCGCTAACCCGGTGGCGCAGGTGGAGGCGGGCGCCACGGGCCTGGATGTAATCAAGGATCGGACCGGTGAGCCAGCGGTGGGGCGAACCCTTGAGCAGGTTGAGCTTGGAGGCCTCGGTCTTGGTGGCGAACATCAGGAAGATGGTCAGCATGCAGCGGGCTGAAATCGCCTCGCAATCGATGAAGCCAAGGGCGTAGGCAATCGGATCCCACATGCGCTCGATGCTGCGCTGGCTGCCGCCGTGGCCGATGAACCACTGCTGGAAACTGATGCGATCGAGGTCGCGGATCACCGCCATGGCGCCCTCGTAATCGATCAGGCCACGCACGATCGGGCTGGTGCCCAGGGCCAGGGCATTGCGCAGCTTGTCGATCCAGTCGAGCTGGGGGGTGGTGAAGAAGGCCTTGAGGCCGTTGAAGGGGGCACCGATCGCAAAGCGGAAATCGAGCTCGCGCAGGTCGCCGCCCTTGTTCACAAAAAGGTGGGTGTGGTCCTTAGGCAGCAGGTTGCCTAGGGCCCCGACCTTGCGCAGCAGGGCAAACAGATTGGCGTAATTGAAAAAGAAGACATGCAGCCCCATCTCAATGTGGTTGCCGCCCTCATCCACCCAGCTGCCCACCTTGCCGCCCATGAACGGACGGGACTCGTACAGGTCCACTTGGTGGCCGGCATCAACCAGATCGACCGCTGCGGAGAGACCCGCCAGACCGGCACCCACGATGGCGACGCGCACCCTTGCACTCCCTTGATCGGCCGACTCTATGGAGACGCAGGCCTCCCGTGCGGGGCGCCCACCAACAGGCCCTGGGCCGACCGTCCCAACCGCCCCATGGGCAAGGACACCAAGAACTCCATAGAGTTGCGGCAACTAGAGGTCCGAAAGGCCGCCGCCATGAGCACCGAAACCGCCCCGGCCCCAGCGTCCATTACTTCTGTTGATCCCAGCAGCCCCGCCCCCCACACCGCCAAGGATGGCAAGGGCATCTTGGTGACCGAGCCGGCCATGAAGCAGCTAGCCGCCCTGATGCAGCAACAGGGCGGGGCCAAGGTGCTGCGGGTGGGTGTGCGCTCGGGGGGGTGCAGCGGCATGAGTTACACCATGGACTTCATCGACTCCGGCGAGATCCGCACTGACGACGAGCAGTACGTCTACGAACCCAGTGGCGTCCCCAGTTTCAAGGTCGTGAGCGACCCCAAAAGCCTCCTCTACATCTATGGCATGCAGCTGGATTTTTCCAGTGCCCTGATCGGCGGCGGCTTCAACTTCACCAACCCCAACGCCTCCCAGACCTGCGGCTGCGGCAGCTCGTTTGCGGTCTGAGCCAGGCCGGAGCCCGAACCTCAGCTGGAGGCTGAGCCAGCCGGGTGTCAATCTGAGGGCAATCAGCCCTGCAGCAGCGCCATGACGGCCACCCCCGGTTCCGCCGGCGAATCCGCCTTCGAACAGGCCCTAGGCCGCTACCAGCGCGGCGAAGCGACCGCCGAGGTACTCGAAGACTTCCGCGCCATCACCCAGCAGGAGCCACGCCTCTCGGCCGGTTGGACCTGCCTGGCCTGGCTGGAGCTGCTCGATGACCAGCCCCTGCAGGCGTTGCGCTCGGCCCGGGTCGCCGTCAAGCTCAGTCCCCAAGATCCCCAGGCCCGCATCAACCTCAGCCTGGCGATGCTGGAAACCAATGCCAAGGGCGTGCGCGAGCACATCGAATTGGTGCAACGGATGCGGCTGATGGCGCCGGAGCTGGCCGCCGAACTCGACAATTCGATCGCCGATGGTCTGCTCCGCAAACCCGGCTGGAAGGCCCTAGAGAAGGTGAAGGCCTGGCTGACGGTGTGAGCGCAACTGGTTTGAATGCAACCGGTTTTAGTGCCACTGGTTTTAGTACAACCAATGTTGGTGCAACCAACGTGAGCCCTGGCGCTCCGATCCTGCTGCTCAGTAATGGGCACGGCGAAGACCTCAGTGGCGCCCTGATCGCCAGCGAACTGCGGGCCCGGGGCTTTGAGGCCGACGCCCTGCCCCTAGTCGGCCACGGGCGCGCCTACGACCAGGCCGGCATCCCCCTGCTCGGTCGCACCCGCGAATACAGCACCGGCGGCCTCGGCTACACCAGCCTCTGGGGCCGGCTCACGGAAGTCTTTCAAGGCCAGGTGGGCTACCTGCTGCGGCGCCTGGCCCTACTGGCGCGTATCGCCCACCGCTACGACTTGGTGGTGGTGGTGGGTGATGTGTTGCCGGTGGCGGCGGCCTGGCTGAGCTGGCGGCCGGTGGTCACCTATTTGGTGGCCTATTCGAGCCATTACGAAGGACGACTAAGGCTGCCCTGGCCCTGTGGCACCTGCCTGGCCAGTGCCCGGTTCCGCAGGGTGTTCAGCCGGGATGCGCTCACGGCCAGCGACCTGAGCGAGCAACTGGGCCGGCCGGTGGAGTTTCTGGGCAACCCCTTTTTCGATGCGGCCGTGGCCGCCAGCGAACCCGTGGCCGCCAGCGAACCCGTGGGCGCCGGCCAGCCGGCCCCCGCCCAGAGGCTGGGGCTGCTGCCAGGTAGCCGCCTGCCCGAGGCCATGCACAACCTGGAACTGATGCTGGAGGTGTTGGCCCAGCTGCCCGAACACCTGCAACAACCCGAACAGCTCGGGCTTTCGGCCGCCCTGGTGGGCCGGCTGGGCCCGGAGGAAGTGGCCCCCCTGGCCAGCCGCCTCGGCTGGCGCCTCGACAGCGAGGCCGGCACGATCACACGCCTGCGCCGAGGCCCTTTGCGGCTGGAGCTGGTCTGGGGACGCTTCGCGGCAGTGGTGCAACACAGCGATCTGGTGCTCTCGATGACCGGCACCGCCGCCGAACAGGCCGTCGGCCTGGGCAAGCCGGTGTTGCAGCTGGTGGGCTCGGGCCCCCAGTTCACCGACAACTTCGCCGAAGCCCAGCGGCGCCTGCTAGGGCCGTCCGTGTTCTGCGCCGAGGGCCGCAGCGGCAGCGCCGAGCAGCGGGAGGGCACCGCCCGGCTGCTGGCCCAACGCCTCAGCGACCTGCAACGGGATGGCAGCCTGGCCGAGCGCTGCCAGCACAACGGCCTCGAACGCATCGGTGCCGGCGGCGGCACCGCCAGGATGGCGGACGCCATTATCGAAGCCCTAGCCCTGGGCCCGTTAGCCCCTGGGGGCCCCCATGCCTGACCCCACAACCAAGCCCGAACCCCAGCCCCAGCCGGAACCCCTAGCCAAGGCTGAGCCTCAGCCAGAGCTTCAACCAAAGCCTCAGCCAGAGCCTCAACCAGAGCCTCAGTCAGAGCCCTTGGCTCAGCGCCTGAAGGACTGGCTCGATGCCCTGCTGGTGGGCGATGTGTTTTTGGTGATCGGCGCCGCCCTCTGGTTTGGCCTGGCGGTTGTGTTGCACAGCCGCAAGATCGAGGCGCCGCTGCGGCTGTTTGAACGCCTCTGGCAACCCCTGTTCTTGCCGGCGATCAGCCTGCTGATGGCGGCGGCGATCGTCAGCGGGGTCCTGGGCTGGTGGCGGCGGCGAGGGCAGTCTTGAGTTCGGGCGTTTCGTAGACGAAGCCCTGCTCCTGCAAGCGCTCTGGACGCACATGCTGGCCTTCCAGCACCACCTGGGCGCCGTCGCCGAGCAGCAATTGCAGGATCGGTCCGGGCACGGGCAAGAGGCTGGGGCGCCCCAGCACCTTGCCGAGCTGGGAGGCAAAGCTGGTCATCGAGCAGGGTTCGGGCGCCACGGCGTTGTAGGGCCCCTCGTAGCTGGGATCCACCAGGGCGGCTGCGATCAGGCGGCAGAAGTCGCGGCGGGAGATCCAGCTCATCCATTGCTGGCCCGAGCCGATCGGCCCGCCAAAGCCGGCCCGGAAAATCGGCAGCATCTTGCCGAGGGCGCCGCCATCGGCCGCCAACACAATCCCCGTGCGCAGAATCACCAGCCGGCAAAGACCTGCGGCCGCCTGGGCCTCCGCCTCCCAGGCCGCGCAAAGCCGGCCAAGCAGGTCGCGGCCAGCGGGGCTGGCTTCACCAAAGCGCTCGCTGAGGCTGGTGCCGTAGTAGCCGATCGCTGAGCCGCTAATTAACACTTGGGGCCGCGCCAGGGCGGGCTGGGCCGCTAGGGCGCTGAGGGCCGCCACCAGCTGGTGGGTGGTGGCCACGCGGCTGTCAAACAGGAGCTGGCGCTGGGCGGCCGTCCAGCGCTTGTCGGCAATCGGTTCGCCAGCCAGGTTGATCACCGCCTCGGCGCTGGCCAGGGCCGCCTGCAGCTCGGGCTGCTGCCAGGTGGCGGCCTGGGACGGGTCCCCCTGCAGTCGCACCAGATCGGAATGGGACAGGCCTGCCAAGGGCCTGGCCTGGCGACTAAGCAGGCTGAGGCGATGGCCCTGGCCCAGCAGCAGGGGCACCAGCTCCCGGCCGACAAACCCGCTGCAGCCAACCAGCAGGATCTGCATGGGCGCCGTTCTCTGTCTTCAGTGGCGCCAGGCTAAGGGCCATGGTGGAGGCCCTAAGGGCCGGCCGCCGCCTCGGCAAGCCGGGGCTCTTTGCCGCCTGGCCCTGACGCAGCCGAGGCCCAGGCCGGTGGGGGCCCTAGCCTGCCCCTAGATCAACCGCTGCCGCCATGGCCGAAACGCCAACCCCCTCGCCCGCCCCGGCGCCGGCAGCGCTGAAGAAGGGCAGCCTGGTGAAGGTATCCGGCGCGGCCTACGGCGGCAGCCTGGAGGCGGGCGCCAGCGATCCCAGCCCACCGGCCTACCTGTTGGAAGGCCCGGGCGAAATCCTGGCGATCAAGGGCGCCTACGCCCAACTGCGCTGGCGCCGTCCCGTGCCCGATGTCTGGCTGCGGCTCGACCAACTCGAAGCCTTTTAGGCGGTTCTAGGGCCGCTCAAAGCTCCAGCTGGCGCCGTTCGGCCAGCAGCTGGCTGCGCAGGCGCTTGGCTTCGCGCAGCAGCTCCCGGCCATCGCGCAGGTAGCTATCGACGTAGCCCATGGTGTAGCGCTCCAGGTCGCGCAGGGCGTCCTGCACCTGGCTGAGGCAGTGATAGAGGTTGAGGGCAAAGGCCTGGGCGCCGGCGGGGCAGGCCCTAGAGCGATAAAGGCTTTCGACTTTTTCCAGCCTGGCCTGGCTCTGGCTGAGGAAGACGCAGAAGGCCTCCATCAGGCTGTCGTCGTAGGGATCGGCGGAGAGCTCGCGCAGCTGGGCCGGGAAGGGGTTGATCACCTGGGCGAGCAGGCGATCGATCGGGGCCACCACCTGCTGCAACCAGAGCGAGAGCTCCTCATCGGCGGCCCGGGCCCGGCCCGAACGCGACGCCCGGGAGGCCCGCCCACGGGCGGCTCCCATGGACGGGTCGGATGCCTTGGAATAGCGCAGGTCGTAGGCGCGGCGACTCTCGCCATCGCGCAGCAGCTCCCAGGCGGCGTTGAGGGCAATGATCCGCTCCTCGTCGCCGCCGGCATCGGGATGGTGCTGCTTCACCAGGGCCCGGTAGGCCGCCTTGATCTCGGCGCCACTGGCGGCGGCCGTGAGCCCCAGCACCCGGTAGGGATCGGCAACCGTGGAAGCGAGCGGGGACCCCATGGCGGCGTGGGCCGGACAGCAACCGGGCCATCTTGCCCCCATGACTGACCCTGCGGCCACCGCTCAATAAAAAAGCCCCCCAATGAAGGGAGGCTTTGAGGGTGTGTGAGTGAGAGCCCGAGGCGGCTGTGTGAAGGAGTGAGCGATCAACCCAAGAGTTGGGCCGACAGGAACGCCGGCCCGATGAAGCCAGATCTGTTCAACGGATCTGGATTCAACTCCTGAGCGAAGGATCAGAACTTGAACTGGGCGACAACCAGGCCACCAAATACGTTGGCGCCAGTGCTAACGGTAGAAGTAGGTGAAGCGCCCGCGCTAGAAGGATTGCTGAGGTAGAAGAGCGCCGGGGACACCGAGATATTGTCGGTGACCTGGAACTTGTACCACCACTCCCAAGCGTAGTTGCCGTCTTGGGGCGTTGCGCCATTGCGCAGGGAGGTCACGAAACTGGGCTGGCCGACGGCCATACCAGCGGAATTGCCCTTAATGAAGGCATCCTTCCACTGCAGCGCCACGCTCCAGGATTGGGTGGCGCCGATGTTGGTGGCAACCAGCTGACCATTCGTCGCGGTACCTTGAACGAGGCTAGTGGAACTAGAGGTCCGAATCCCAGTCTGATTATAGGCGGAGTAGCCCCAGCCAGCGCTGATCGAAGGAACGACGGTGCCGTTCTTCTTAGGCGTCCAAGCCAAACCAAGGGCGAAGCTGTTCGCATCAACCGTGGAATTGCCGAAGTTATTAGGAGACGTCGTGGGGCAAGCCTCAGATGCACCCGCAGCCTGGCTGGAGTCCGCCGTGCGATTCACGGCCTGGCCGCACTGGCCATAACGCCAGCCAAAGGTGGCCTTCCACTGCTGAGCTTGGTAACCAGCCTGGAAGGTGAGATTGCTTTGGCTATTGTTATTCATAATGCCGCCGGCAGCATTAAGCGCCGAAGCATTACTATTGGGGGCCACAAAGCTAAGCGAAGTGGCGAAGTAAGGATTGCCCTTCTTAGCATTCTGCTTCCAGATCACAGCAGCACCACCGCCGGTAGCCCTGTTGTAAACAGCAGGAGCACCATGGCTACGGAAGAAGTCGAGCAGCTCGAGATCGCCGTAGTAGGTGGGGCTAATCGCCAGAGTTTCGGTGTTCCGCATCCTCGGGCCCACCACGAAGGTGAATTCCTTACCAACCGGGAAGCGGTAGTAGAGACGATCCAGCAAGAAGGTATTGTCTGCGGCTCCCACCGAAGGGAAGGCCCGATCCAAAGCGGCGAGCTTGTAGACAGTGCCATTGAAAGCACTGGCCCCGTAGTTGCCGGTCCGCAGACGGGTGAACAGCAAGTCCTTGCCGGTGAAGCTGGTGGACAGGTTCAGGCGCAGATCGTAGTTAAACGTGGTGCCACCACCGGCCTGGCTGTTGGCGTTCGTTCCGTTGGTGCCATTGGCGCCCGTGCTGGTGGCATTGTTGTTGCCGCCAAAGCCCAGACCACCCAAGGACCAGTAGGTATCACCCTGGAGTTTGGTGGTGGTGGAGAACTGGGTGGCTTCCAGTTTGCCGACTTTGGCTTCTAGGCCATCGACGCGGCCCTTGAGGACGGCCAGTTCCTTGGCGAATTCCTTCTGGAGGCGGCGCAGTTCGTCGGTCACTTCGGTGACGCGATCGAGGCAGGCGTTGAGCAGGGCAGCCGCTTCAAAGCGGGTCATGGCCTGCTTGCCCTTGAAGGTGCCGTTGGGATAGCCAGCGACGCAGCCGTAGCGCTCGACCAGGTTGGAGAGGGCCTGGTAAGCCCAATCGGTGGGCTGAACATCAGAGAACTGGGAGACGCTGGTCACCTGGTTCTGGGACTGCCAGGCGCGGAAGGCGTCGGTGTCTTGCTGGGACGAATAGGCGGAAGCGGCGGACGCGCCACTCAGGGCCGAGACATCAGCGGCTTGGGCAGCGATGGGCGCCAAAAGGCCCAAGGCTGCCGGAGCCAACAGAAGCTGCTGGAAAAGTTTCATGGTCCTCACACCAATTGAGGGTTTGAGACAAAAGTCTCGAACACATTTTAACCTGCTGCATCGCTACAGCAGACCCTGCTCAAATCACTTCACCTAGTAGCCCAGAACACATCGCCAACGGGGCCCAGCCAGGCCTGAAATCGCCCAACAAGCGCTCCACAAGCAGCCCGCAAACACCCAAGAAAAAGCCCCGGAAGCCAGAGGCCACCGGGGAAATAGTGAGGCAATTGGATGTAAAGGAGTGCTCAGAAGATTGAACAGTTTGCAAGCCTGAGGCAGGACTCCAGCGCGGGTGTGTGTGAGGGTGCGCTGGAGAAACCTTGCAAGCCGTTCTACAACCGACGATCAGAACTTGAAGGTGGTCTTGATCAGGCCGCCGAAGTTGGTGAGGGGGTTGGTGGTGGAGAGATTCGCTGCTTGAGCAGCGGCGAAACCAGCACCACCTTGGGGATTGGACAGGTAGAAGATCGCGGGGGTCACAGCGATATGGTCGGTGACCTGGAACTTGTACCACCACTCCCAGGCATAGTTGCCGTCTTGGGGGGTGCCGGAGTTCATCGCCGTCACGAAGGTGGGCTGGCCAACGGCCATGCCGAGGCTGTTGCCCTTCACGAAGGCATCGGCCCACTGCAGACCCACGTACCAGTTTTGGGCAGCAGTGATGCCGCTCACACCGGTGTAGGAAGTTGCAGCCGTATTGGCAGCGTCATAGGAGCTGTAGCCCCAGCCAGCGCTGATCGAGGGGACATAGCCGGCGGTCTTGGGCGACCAATAGGCGCTCAAGCCGTAGTTGTTGCTGGTGCCGGTGCCGCTGCTAGAGGCAAGGAGGGCCAGAGGAGTGGCGTTACCACCGTAAAGGCTGCTGCCACCGGAACCTTGCTGGGAGTAGGTGTAGGCGAAAGCCGCGCCCCAGTTGCTGCCGGCATAACCGAGCTGAATGGTGCTGCTGGAAGCGGCAGCAGAAGTCAGAACACCGCCACCGGTTGTTGTAGTTGTGACGCCACCGGTTGTTGTTTGGATGGCACCAGGCTGGCCGTTGTTGGCGTTAGCCGAAACGTAGTTAGCACTGATGCTGAAACCGTTCTTCTGCCACCAAAGGCCAGCACCACCGCCCAGGTTCAGGCTGTAGGCACCAGGAGCACCGGCGTAGGTGAAGACATCCAGGATGGTGTCAGCCGGGTAGGCAGACGGCCACATGGCCAGCATGTCGTCCTGACGGACGCGGGGACCACCGGTGAAGGTGAAGCCGCTACCCAGGGGGAACTGATAGAAGAGGCGGTCGATGCCGACAGAATTAGCTCCAGAAGCCTCTTGGAAGCTGACTTCGAGAGCGTTCAGGTCTGGGCCTACTGAACCAGGGCCATTGAAACCAGACTGAGCAAAGTTACCGGCGCGCAGGCGGGTGCGCAGCAGGTCTTTGCCGGTGAAGCTGGTGTCGAGGTCGAGGCGCAGGTCGTAGTTGAAGGTGGTGCCGCCTTGGGTTGCGCTGGCACCCTGGCCGCCGCCGGAGAAGTTGCCGCCGAAGCTGTTAGCGCCGAGCACCCAGTAGGTGCTGCCTTTCAGCTTGGTGGTGGTGGAGAACTGGTTGGCTTCGAGGGTGCCGACGCGGGCTTCGAGGCCATCAACACGACCCTTGAGGATCGCCAGTTCCTTTTCGAATTCCTTCATCAGCTTCTTAAGCTGATCGGTCACTTCGGTGACGCGGTCGAGGCAGGCGTTGAGCAGGGCGGCCGCTTCGAAGCGGGTCATCGCCTTCTTGCCTTGGAAAGTGCCGTTGGGGTAGCCAGCGACGCAGCCGTAGCGCTCAACCAGGTTGGAGAGAGCCTGGTAAGCCCAGTCGGTGGGCTGAACGTCGGAGAACTGGGAGATGCTGGTGACCTGCTCCTCAGTGGAGGCGTACTGGTTCACACCAGCCAGGTTCATGTCTGCAGCGGAGGCGGCCCCAGGAGCCATCAGGCCCAGGGCTGCCGGCGCAAGCAGGAGCTTTTGAAAGAGATTCATTGGGGTCCTCACACCAAAGAAGAGGAAGGCGCATGGCGCCAAAGCGAGAATCGCCCCATTTCCCCCTGCCGACCAGCCCTCATGTGCCAGAAACTGCAATGACCCGTCATCTGGCACACCCAGACGGGGCGGATCCGCCGCATCGGCGCCGCCTGGGGGGCGGGCCCTGGAGCGGCCTGGGCTGGGGCGGCCCGAGCGGGCCCCGCTGGGCGGCCTGGCTGGTGTTTGCGCCGCTGCTGCTCAGCGCCGCGCCGCGCAGCTTTCTGGCCCATGACGAGGGCTACTACGCCCTGCAGGCCCGCTGGATCAGCGAGGGCGGCCCGTGGCTGGCGCCGCTCTGGTGGGGCCAACCCGTGTTCGATCGCACGATCGGCGTGCAGTGGCTGATCGCGGGCGCCTACCGGCTGCTGGGGGTCCACGCCTGGGTGGCCCACCTGCCCAGCCTGGTGGCGGCGGTGGCCTGCCTAGGACTCACGGCCGCCCTGGCCCGCCAGCTGGGGGTTGGCCCACTGCCGGCTGCATCGCCTTTCGGTTCAGGGGCGGCGCAAAGCGCTGCTGGGGCCGGTTTGGCCGATCCAGCCCCTCTCTCTGCCGCACCCGGGGCCAGCTCTGCGGGCTGGCTGAGCGCCTTGCTGTTGGCGTTGACGCCGCTCTGGATCAATTACGCCCACCTAGCCAGCCAGGACCTGCCGCTGCTGGCGCTGGAGCTGCTCGGCCTGTACGCCCTGGTGCGGGCCCGGCCCGGGGCCTCGCCGCTCTGGGGGCTTGTGGCGGGCCTGAGTGTGGGGCCGGCCTTTTTGATCAAGGGCTTCATGGTGGCCGTGCCGCTGGTGGCGATCGCGCCCTTTCTATGGCTGCAACGGCGCCAGCTGCTGGGGCGGCCGGCCCTCTGGTTGGGGTTAGGGCTGGGTTGGCTGCCGGTGCTGGCCTGGCTGGGCCTGAGCCTGGCGGAGTTTGGGCCGGAGGTGGTGGGGGGGCTGGTGAGCAAGTTGCTCTACCTCTCCGACAGCGATGTGTATGGCGGCGGACCTTTCTATTACCTCTGGAACATCCCCTCCAACACGGCCCCCTGGGTGCTGCTGGCGCTGGTGGGCTGGTGGCGGCTGGGGCGGGGGAAGCAGCTGGGGGGAACGCATGGGCGCGAGCAGCGGCTGGTGTTGCTGCTCTATCCGCTGCTGATGCTCCTGCTCTTGAGCGCCTTCCGCACCAAAACCCCCTACTACGGCCTGCAGCTGACGCCGATGCTGGCGATCGCGGCAGCCCAGGTGCTGCAGGGCTGGAGCCAGGCGGGGCGGGCCCGACCCCGGGGGCTGGCCTGGGGCCTGGCGGGCTTTGGCGGCCTGCTGGCGGTAGCGGGGCTGGGGCTGCTCGGGCCGGGGGCGCCCCTGGCGGTGGCCCTGCAGCTCGATCCAGCCCAATTGCCGGGGGGCTTCCTGCCCTACGGCCTGGCGGCCCTGGCCCTGGGGGGCTCCTGGCTGCTGATTCCCTTCGGGCGCCGGCCCCGGGCCCTGCTGGCGGCGGCGCTACTGGGGCCCTGGCTGGCGCTGGTGTTGCTGGTGCAGGCGGGCCTGTTCAGCGACCGTAGTAGCGCCCTGCGGCTGGCCCTGGCCGAGCCGGCCATTGCCCACGCCTTGGGCCAGGGGCCGGTGGCGGTGGTGGCCCCCGAGCCCCTCAGCGGTGAAGCCCATGCCCAACTCATCCTTTTGGCCCTGGCCAGCCCCCAGCTGGGGCCCCGGATCCCCAGCCTGGAGGCCCTGCCGGCGGGCGGCCTGGCCTGGGTGCAGGGCGTTCAAGCGGCCCGGGATCCGTCCCGAAACCTTGAGGTGGTGGCGAGCGGCGAGACTCTTGGCGATTGGGCGCTGGTGAAGACGCGGCCTTGAGCACTCCCCCATCCACGCCCGCCGATCCGGCATCGGCTGCGCCCAACGGGCGCCCTGGCAGCGAGCACTGCTTGGATCGCCAGCGTGAGCGCCGCAGTGATCGCCGGAGTGATCGCCGCGATGCCCTGGTGCTGCTGGCCCTCTGGCTGGGCTGCCTGCTGGCCGATGGCCTCTGGGTGGGTCAGCACCACCTGCCCCCCGCCTGGGACCAGGGCGACCACCTCAGCCGCGCCCTCGGGTTTTGGCAGGTGCTGCAGCAGCCGGCCCCCTGGAGCGGCGAGTGGTGGGTGAACCTCTGGAACCAATCCCCCAGCTACCGGGGGCCGCTTACCTACCTGGTGACGGCGCCGGTGTTGTCCCTGCTTGGCCCCAGCTTTGGCTCGGCGATCCTCAGCAACGGCCTGTTCAACGGCCTGCTGCTGGCCAGCGTCTATGGCCTGGGCCGGCTGGCCCACTCCCGCGCCGCCGGGCTGTGGGCGGCCCTGTTTTTGGCCTGCGGCCCGGCCCTGCTCAACCAGCGCAGCGACTACCTGATCGATTTCAGCCTCACGGCCGTGCTCACGGCCTGTTGGTGGCTGCTGACCATGGCCGTGCTGACCCGGCCCCGGCGGCGCTGGCTGTGGGCTGGGGCCTGCGGCCTCGGCGTGGGCTTCGTGGTCCTGACCCGGCCGACGGGGGTGGTGCTGCTTTGGCTGCCTTTGCTTGCCCTGGGCTGGACGGCCCTGGCGGCCCTCTTGGCGCCGCCCCGGCTTGCGTCCGGGCGGCGCGGTCCCCGGCTTTGGGGTCCCCTGGGCCGCTGCGCCCTGGCCCTGGCTGCTGCGGCTGCCATCGGCGGACCCTGGTTCAGCCAGAACTGGCTGACGATCCTCTCCACGATCAACAAGGCCCGCCAATGGGGCGTGGCCTACCAGGAGGGCATGGGCGCCACCAGCCTGGCCGGCTGGCTCTATTACCCCCAGCTGCTGCCCACGATGCTGGGCCGGACCCTGGTGGCCCTGGTGGCTTCCGGAGCCCTGGTGGCCCTGGGCCTGGCCTGGCGCCGGGGTTGGCGGCCGGGCCCCTGGCCCCGCGGTGCCCAGCGGCAGGCCTGGCTCTGGTGGCTGAGCTTCCCCCTAGGCGGCCTGCTGGTGTGCGTGTTGATGACCAGCAAGGACTTCCGCTTCGTGCTGCCGCTCCTCCCCCAACTCGGCCTGGCCCTGGGGGTGATCACGGCCCAAACCGCCGCCCAGGCCCGCCCCTGGATCCGCCCCTGGCAGGGGGCCCTGGTGGTGGTGGCCCTCTCGGGCCTGCTCTCCAACCACTTCGCCCTGGGCCCCAACCTCACGGGCTTTGCCCCCCATCCCCCCCGGGGCGAACGGGGTTGGCCGGTGGAGGCGATCGTGGCCACGATCCGCTCCCAGAGCCCCCACCAGCTCTCCACCCTGGCGGTGCTGCCGGATCACGAATTCCTCAACGCCTTCAACCTCGATGCCGAAGGCCGCC